>JANOCH010000547.1:0-5215 GCA_031412015.1 Chitinophagaceae bacterium | reverse complement strand
CAGAAGGAAATGAATTGATAGCAGCCCTTGCTAATATCTATACACAATCACTTGGAGAAGGTATAAGGACAGCTTACCTGGTAGGCTCGTTCTTTGTTTTATTTTCCAGCGTGTTTGCCACACTTGCTTACTGGTCGAGGTTGTTTTCAGATATATTCGGACAACTGGGTTGGATCGATTTTACCGACGTCAAAAGCAGGAAAAAAACAATATCTATTTTGGCGTGGGTATTTCCGGCCGTATGGGCTCTAACATACCTACTTATCAAGTTGCCGGTCATCATGATCTTATCCGGCGGAATAGTTGGATCTCTCTTGTTGCTATTGGTTGTTTTTGCGGCCTTGTGTTTCAGGTATGCGAAAAATGGACATGTTTTGAGATCTTCTTTGACCCATGATGTTTTACTTTGGTGCAGTGTTATTTCAATTTTGCTGGTGGCAGTATATGGCTTGATAAAATTGGCCTGAGGACAATGTTAGACACGGACACTTTTAAATTAATCTCAATGGAACTGCTGACTGCCTTGTCAAAAATAGTTTCGCCGGAACGGATTAAAACAAGGGTGATAGACCTTGTTTCATATGCATCGGACGCAGGATTTTATCAACTGATTCCAAAGGCCATTGTGTTGCCGGTGAGCGAAGACGAAATTAAAGCGTTATTTTATTTTTCTCATACAAACCATATTCCGCTTGTATTCCGTACAGGCGGCACCAGCCTCTCGGGTCAGTCAATTACAGATGGTATATTGGTTGATCTAAGCCGGTTCTGGAACCGTATCCAGGTCGAAGAGAATGGTAATGCTATACGGTTGCAACCTGGCATCACAGGGGCGATGGTCAACGCTCATCTCCGTAAATACAGTCGCAAGATCGGACCAGATCCTTCGAGCATCAGCGCAGCAATGATAGGAGGTATTCTTTCCAACAATGCGAGTGGTATGTGCTGCGGCGTAAAATTCAATTCTTATCATACAACAAAACACATACGGTTTATTTTACCAGATGGAAAGCAATTCTCGACTGAAATTTCGAAGGATTATGAAAGATTCAGGCAGGAATGTTCCGTTCTTTTTGAAGAGTTAGTAATGATTCGGAGTGAGATTCGGTCAGATATTTTTCTTTTTAATAAGATTCGTGAGAAATATAGAACAAAAAACACAGTGGGTTATTCACTCAATGCATTTACCGACTACGATCATCCACTTGATATATTCGCACACCTGTTGATCGGAGCAGAAGGAACGCTCGCTTTTATTGCAGAGGCAGTGATGCACACTATCCCGGATCTGCCATTTAAATCTACTGCTCTTTTATATTTTCCTGACATCTATTGCGCCTGCCAGGCAATCATCCCTTTGATTGAAGCCGGCGCAGAAATGGTTGAACTGATGGATCGTGCTTCGTTACGTTCTGTGGAAAATATGAAGGGCATCGATCCATTCATAAAAGCATTACCCGAAACTGCGGCAGCTTTGCTTATCGAATTCCAGGAACAGACAGCAGACAGGCTGCAATCACGTGTTACTGCATTTTTATCGCAACAGGATAAGCTGGCACTATTAAATGTTCCTGTTTTTACTACTGATATAAATGAAAGGGATTTTCTTTGGAAAGTGCGTAAGGGATTATTTCCCGCAGTCGGTGCTATCCGCGCAAGTGGTACATCAGTCATTCTCGAAGACGTGGCTTTCCCGCTGGCCCGCCTGGGTGAGGCCATTCTTGATTTGCAAGTGCTGTTTAAAAAATTTGAATATCACAATGCTATTATTTTTGGTCATGCAAAGGACGGAAATATTCATTTCGTGGTTACGCAATCATTCGACACTGCAACAGAAGTAGAGAGATATGATCGTTTTTTACGTGAGGTGGTAGTACTGGTTGTAACAAAGTACGAGGGAACACTGAAGGCAGAACATGGTACAGGCCGCAACATGGCTCCGTTTGTAGAGACCGAATGGGGAGGCGAAGCTTATCGTATAATGAAAAGAATAAAAGCGGCGGCCGATCCGAAGCATTTGTTAAACCCGGGAGTAATAGTCAGCGAGGACAAAGAGATACATATCAAAAACCTGAAGCCTCTTCCTTCGGTAGAAGAAGAAGTTGACAAATGTATCGAATGCGGTTATTGCGAACACAGGTGTCCGAGCCGGGATATTACATTGACACCACGCCGGCGAATAGTCGTACGCCGTGCACTCGTTCAGCTAAAAAGGGCTGGCGAACAAAGGGAATATCGTTCCCTGTTGGATCAATACCAATATGACGGCCTCGATACATGTGCCGTAGACGGGTTATGCGCTGCCGCTTGTCCGGTAGATATTAATACAGGCGATCTTGTCAAACGGCTAAGAAAAGAAAATCATTCTTCTTTTGCCAACCGTATTGCCTTGTTCATAGCAAAAAATTTCCGTGCCACAGTAAGAGCAGTCAGGTTTGCACTGATGGTGGGATCAGCAATAAATAAACTTGCCGGGACAAAAGCCATGCGAAATTTAACCCGCGGGATCCGCAGGATCATTCCTGCCTTTCCGCTGTGGACAAATCAGTTAGCTGCTCCGCCATCATTGAGATCGTTGAAGAACAGATCCTCATTACCCGATACGCCAATCGCTAATGCCGTGGTTTATTTCCCCGGATGTATTTCACGTATGATGGGCTCATCACCTACCGGAGGCAAAAACATCATGGATAGTTTTTTAAGTGTGTCAGCAAAAGCAGGTATCCAGGTGATCATTTCAAAAAGAATCAACGGTGCATGTTGCGGCCAGATATTTTCTTCCAAGGGTTTTCATGCTGCTTATCGTTTTACTGCCAATAAAATCATGGATCAGTTGTGGGAAGCTACTGCCGGAGGAACCTACCCGGTTGTCATGGATATTAGTTCCTGCACCATCACCTTGCACAATATTCGGCCTGTTCTTACAACCTTCAATCAACAACGCTTCGCTCAGCTCCGGATAATGGACAGTGTTGCCTACTTACATGATACTATTCTGCCTTTGGATCCTCCGCGGAAAAAGAAAAAGGACATCGTGCTGCATCCTGTGTGCTCTCTTCATAAAATGAAACTGGAAAATAGTTTTGTTCGCATAGCCCGATTTTTTGCAGACAATGTAACCGTTCCAACCAGTGCAGGGTGTTGTGGAATGGCGGGCGACAGGGGATTTTTATTTCCTGAACTTACCGCCTCTGCGACGATGGCCGAATCGCTGGAAGTGAAAGCTTCTGTTTATGAAGGTTATTATTCTTCAACCCGGACATGCGAAATGGCAATGTCGGACGCAGTCGGCAAAAATTATGAATCAATACTATACCTGGCAGATGAAGTAATGGTCTGAGCAAATCCGTCAGCAAAATGAAGTCAATAATATGACATCTATAGTGTATTGTTTTGAATAAGTGTATTTCTTTTAAATTCTTGATTGGTCTGTATTTGAATGGATTTCAACTCGGTGACGATTTGCGCCGATTCTTTGCGTTTGAGATTGGTTTGGGCTATGATTGTAGGCAGGTACGTTTATCCATGGAATGAATTTGATGTTCATGCATACATTATGCATCAAGAATGTCCGTTATTATCTATCAAAATACACAACTGATCCCACTCTAAGAAAAGTTAAATAAAGGAAACATGATTGTAAGGCGTCATATGAAGTAATAATGGAGTGATAATTTTAGGAATGTTATTCGCACAAACGTACATGTTATTAAATGGCGATACGATTACCAAATACTTTGTTTTCCTGTATTAAGAATGAATGACGATTTATCGCTTGTTTGTCATAGCAGACGTCTTTTAAATATAATAATCATTTTCAGAGACCAGAAATAGCGATTTATATTTCTTGTTTTACTATACCATAGTTCTCAATTATTTGAAGATTTTTTGATCGAAGGGTTCGAATCCCTGCTCCTCCGTGAAATCATTAAACCGGCCAAGGGTGGTCAACTTCACCGGCGCTTGCAGGCAGGGGACTGTCGGGCATGGATAATAAGCTTTACTGAAGGCAAATTATTCTAAGCTTCAGCCCTGGGCCATTTACAGAGCATCCTACTTTCAGGTATTTATAACACTATTTGCTTTCATCCTATTTATCCGTTGCCCATAATTTTATTTACAGTTAAAATTGATGAATAAACAATCAATATAATCAGTGACTATATGCATTAATAAACCTATTGCTATTATCTTCAATTTTGAATGTGCCAGCATGAGTACATACACTATAATCGCTGGGTAGCTATGCAATGGATGAAAACCGATGCTACAGCGGCACGCACTAAAAATAGGATTAGCAAGCAGATGGTCGGCATCCACCAGCATGGTTAACAAGAATATCAGGTATACTTTCTTCCATTTCTTCCGGAAAAATAGAAGTGCTATACCCAAAGGGAGAACAAAATGAAGAAAGTAATGGAGAATCTGCTGAGTAACTGCCATTTTATTTCATGATGTTTATTTACCCCTCATCTTATTTCATTAATGTTTACTTTATCAACCAAGGCAAAAACAATATTAGTAGGTTATTGTGATTCCAGCACCCAGTCCCATATCACTATCGTAATGCGTTGACAGAGAAAAATATTTTGTCAGAATATACCGCAAGCCAGCCATGTATTCCTTATCTGTATTACCCATTATATTGAATCGTAATCTTGGTGTTACCGGAATATCCTCCCTCATTAATTGAAAACGAAATTTCCCCTTGCTATCCATTCTTGCTTCAGCGATAATCAACATAGGAAGTGTGTATTGAATACCGGCTACAAAAGCCTTCCTGTTATTTTGATTGCTTGATTGGCCGAACAGGTTTTTATCCATAGCGTTCTCCATACTATTGTGATGATAATCAAACCCAATAAACGGAAACCACCATTGCATCCTGCCCAAATACCTGCCAAAATAAGTTTCACTCTCATTGCCATGATGGTTCTTTAAACCAAGCCGCCATTCGGTAGAAAAGCGATACCGGGTATTGGCCAACATAAATTCACCGTCACTGCCATTGCTTTCCAGTCCCACAGTCCCCATTGCATGAAATATTCTGTCGTCCCTGAATAATTTGCGTTGTGCCAATTTAGGATTAGGTATATCTGGATTGGGCGGTGAGTTCTCGTACCGGAATACCTTACCCATGCCACTCATCATGTGGTATAATATATGGCAATGGAAAAACCAATCGCCACCAGGTTCTGAAGCTGCAAATTCAATG
>JANOCH010000546.1:0-5428 GCA_031412015.1 Chitinophagaceae bacterium | reverse complement strand
AAAAGCTTCCGTTTGATGTGTACCTGTCCATGGAAGGGGAACTATTAAAACCTGAAATAAGTTTTGATATCGTATTACCCGAAGAAAAAAAGTATGCTGTATCCGGTGAGATCATTACTACCGTAAGAACAAGACTTGATCAGCTAAGGCAAGAGCCGGGCGAAATGAACAAACAGGTCTTTTCGCTATTGCTATTAAATCGTTTTGTTGCCGACAACCCTTTCAATAGCAGTGGAGGAAGTTTTAACGCGGGAGTATTGGCCAGGCAAAGTGTTAGTAAACTATTGACGGAACAATTGAATCGGTTGGCCGATGACCTGGTAGCCGGCGTTGATTTGAATTTTGATGTATTGTCTTCAGAAGATTACACCACGGGAGAGCGCAGGGACAGAACCGACCTGAATGTCGGGCTATCCAAAAAATTATTAAATGACCGGCTGACTGTTTCCGTCGGAAGCAATTTTGAATTGGAGGGACCGAGAAATTCCGGTCAGCAATCCAGTAATATCGCCGGGAATGTAGCTGTGGACTACCAGGTCAGCCGCGACAACCGGTACCTGCTCAGGGCCTATCGCAAAAACGAGTACCAGGGTGTTATCGATGGCTATATCATTGAAACCGGCGTTGGATTTATAATTACGGTAGACTATAACCGGTTCAGGGAAATATTCATTTCGAAACGTGAAAGAGATCAACGAAGACAGAGAAGACAGCAACAACGGGAGATTGAAGAACAACAAAAATTACAAAACCCTGTTGATTCGTTGCCATCAACTAAATAAATATGATCCGCAGTTTTAGCTATATCGCCGTCATAATAATACTTTCACTACTGGCCTCCTGCAGCGCTACTAAAAAAGTACCTGGCGGTGATGCTTTGTATATGGGTGCCATCATAAAATTTGACAGCTCGGGATTAAACGCTAAAAAAAGAAAAGAACTGCGTAGTGACCTTGCTGCATTGACAACACCAAAACCAAATCGAAGAATATTAGGTATCCCTTTCAAATTATTGTTTAATAATACAAAGCTGTTTCGCAAAAAAGGCGAGCCGCCTGTTCTTCTGAGTGCTGTAAATCGCGAACAAAATGAGAAGGTTTTGCAAAGCTCGTTGGAAAACCGGGGATTCTTCGTCGCCAAAGTTCGCAGCGATACAGTGGTGAAAAGAAAAAAAGCGCGGGCCATCTATACGGTACAACCCGGCCCGGAATATTTGATTAACGAAGTAAAGTTTGCTGACGATTCAACGATCATTCAACAAGCAATCAATGAGACCATCGATAGAAGTTTCTTAAAAGCCGGCGATCCATTTGACCTGGCGGTAATAAAAGGAGAAAGAGAACGGATCGATGCGCATTTGAAAGAAAAAGGATTTTATTATTTTGATCCGGATTTCATCATTGTGCGGGCGGACACGACTATTGGCAATAACACGGTCAACCTTTTTGTAAAAGTAAAACCTGAAACGCCGGGACAGTCAAAAGAGGTATATACTATCAATGACGTATATATCTATTCTCAATTTGGTCTCAGGGCCAGTCAAACTGATACCTCGAAAACTAAAGCGGAGTTTTACAAAGGTTACTTTGTTGTTGACCCAAGAAAATTATATAAGCCAAGGCTATTTGAACAGGCCATGCAATTTGATCCGGGTGATGTGTACAACAGAACGGATCATAGCCAAACAATCAGTCGTCTTGTCAATCTCAACCTTTTCAAATTTGTAAAGAACAGGTTTGAAACGGTGCCTGGGATTGATTCAGCGAAACTGAATGCCTATTATTACCTGACACCCTTTCCAAAGAAAGCATTGCGGGGCGAAGTGAACGCCAACACAAAATCAAACAACCTTACGGGCTCTTCTATCACCATTGGCTGGCGCAACAGGAATACCTTGCGCGGGGGTGAATTATTTACCATTGATGCTACGGGTGGATTTGAAGTCCAGGTAAGCGGCCAGATGCGTGGTTACAATACCTTCCGTTATGGAATTGAAACAAACTTTGTTTTGCCCCGATTTCTTACGCCGTTCTTCAGGCTGGAGCCTAAGGGTAGTTTCGTACCGAAAACAAATTTTTTATTAGGCTATGATCTTTTAACCAAACAAAAATTGTACACCATGCAATCTTTCCGTGCCGGGTGGGGCTATAATTGGAAAGAAAATATCTACATAGAACATCAATTCAATCTTGTAAGCATTAACTATGTACAACCATTAGTGATATCCGACCTGTACGCCGATAGTGCAAAAGGTAATCCAACGTTATTAAAGGCCGTTGAAAAACAATTCATCCTGGGCACCAACTATAATTACAATTACAACCAAATGGTTGGGAAACCTACTATGAGCAGTGGTGTTTATTTAAATGGCAATATCGATCTATCTGGGAATGTGGCAGGTTTACTGACGGGCGCTGATGCAAAAAACAACAATCCAAAAACTTTGTTTAATGCCCAATTCTCACAATATGTAAAATTTGAAACGGATATACGGTATTATGCAAAGGTTTCTGAAAACGCTGTATGGGCCAGTCGCTTTATCGCTGGTCTTGGTTTGCCATACGGCAATTCGCTCCAATTACCCTATATCAAACAATTTTTTGTAGGTGGTACTAACAGTGTTCGTGCGTTCAGAAGCCGCTCTATCGGACCAGGATCCTATGTGGATACCACTTTGACAACTTTTTTGCCGGATCAATCCGGGGATATAAAGCTTGAATTCAACACTGAGCTTAGAATAAAATTATTTAGTATAGTACACGGGGCCATTTTTGTCGATGCAGGAAATATCTGGCTATTCAATCAGGATCCAATAAAGAAGGGAGCCAAATTCAATAAAAATTTTCTGGGTGACCTGGCCGTGGGTGGTGGAGTAGGTTTGCGATTTGACGTTTCGTTTTTTGTTCTGCGGTTTGATGTAGCTGCTCCCTTTCGCAAGCCATGGCTGGCGGGTAAAGAACGCTGGGTGATCGATCAGATAAATCTGAGAAGCCCGGCCTGGCGAAAAGATAATATTGTATTTAATATAGGTATTGGCTATCCCTTCTAAATACATGATGAAAAAGTCGAATCGCTTTCTACCCGGTTTGAAAACTATAACAGCTTGTCGCCCTAAAAATAATTGCCAAATACAGGAAGGTTGGAATATTTGGTAATAACTCAGATCGCCAGCCACAACACATACTTAATTCTTAACTCTTGTTAAATGAGATTATGTAAGAAAGCAGATGAGGAAAAAATTCCACGGAACAGGAAATGGTTGTGTAGAAGGATTTACTCAAACTATCTCTAAAGCACATACTGCTCAACACCGGATAAAATATCTACACGAGTAAAAAAATACAGATCAACATTTTATATTTTTTTGCGGGATACCAGGAACAGCACTATTATCTGGACCTTATTTTGAACTACCAAGACTACAGATTTTCATAGGATATTGGATTTTAAAAACGGGGGTGATTTCTATCATCCCTTCTTTTATGCCCTAAACTTCAATTGGTTGTAAAAAACTTACCTGGCCTGTGGATATGGCTTCTCCGGTAAGGCGAACCAGAAAACAGAACCTTCATTCATTTTGCTTTCGGCCCTGATAAAACCGTTATGCCTTTCGATGATCTTTTTACAGATCGACAGTCCCACACCAGTACCTTCGAATTCGTGGTAGCTGTGCAATCTCTTAAATACCATGAAAATTTCTTCCGCATACTTAGGGTCGAACCCGATCCCGTTATCGGTTACCGAAATTTTGTAAAAACCGGTTTTACCATTATCGTTCAGATAGTGACTAAGCTCTGTCAACTTCATTCTTTCCGCCTTTATGTAAATTTCCGGGGTAACTTCATTTTTCCTGAATTTGAGGGCATTGCTTACAAGATTGTAAAAGAGTTGCTGCATTAGTCCGGGAATGACCCAAACTTCCGGCAGATCGCCTATATGAATTTTAGCTTTACTTTTTTCAATGGCTATTTCCAATTCCCCAATGGCCTGGCGGACGAACAAATTGAGATCGGTCTTTTTAAAATCAGAACTGCTCATCGAATGCCTGGAAAAACTCAGCAGATCATTGATCAATGACTGCATTCTCCTGGAGGACCCGATTATTTTATCAAAATATTTTGTCCCCTCTTCGTCGAGGCTGTTTTTCGTCAATATTTTATCGCTGAACACCATGATCTTCCGAAGCGGTTCCTGGAGATCATGAGACGCCACATAAGCAAACTGATCCAGCTCTTCATTCATCGCTTTCAGGTTGGTGTTATTCTCCAGCAACTGGGCGTTAAGCTGACGCACCTTTTCTTCGGATGCTTTACGATCTTCTATTTCTTTTTGCAAAGACTCGTTGGCAGCTATCAATTTTTTCTCATGCTGCAATAACTGTTGATTTTTCCGGAAGACATCAACAAACACGGCCACCTTCACCCGAAGCAGCTCGGGATTTATGGGTTTATAAATATAGTCTACCCCTCCCATCCTGTATCCCTTGAAGATGATATCCTCATCATAGTTGTGGGCGGTGATAAATATGATGGGTATATCCTTCAATTTTTCTCTCTCGTATATGATGGTAGCCGTCTCAAATCCATTCATGTCCGGCATCTGTACGTCCATCAGTATAAGAGAGAAATCATGTTGCTGCAATAATATCTTCAGGGCCGCCCGCCCGGAATTGGCCTTGATGATGTCATAATTATCTTTTTCGAGGATAGCTTCAATAGAAAACAGGTTATCATCGCGGTCATCAACCACCAGTATCTTTATATCAGACTTAACAGGACTATGTGAATTTGTTGCAGCCTTCATCAACTATTATTTATATAACCAAACTCGCATAAGTGATAACAACTGGTCTATTTTAACAGGTTTGGTTATATAATCAGACGCCCCTGCTTCAATGCATTTTTCACGATCACCTTTCATTGCCTTTGCTGTTACCGCGATAATGGGCAACACGTTATTCTTATGTTCACGCCGAATCTTCTGTATCGTTTCATAACCATCCATCTGGGGCATCATGATATCCATTAAAACTATATCAATATCGCCGTTTTCTTCCAGGATATACATGGCTTCCTGCCCGCTCTCGGCTGTTATGGTGCGTATATTATATCGTTCAAATGCGGTGGTCAGTGCGAATAAGTTACGAACATCATCATCAACCACCAATACTTTCTTCTGAGCCAATACATCATTTTTAGCTCTTAGGTTCTCGATCAGTTTTCTTTTTGCCGGCAACAATGCTTTATGATCTATATGAAGCATCAATACAGCTTCCTCCAGCAAAAGATCAAGTGAATTCACATCTTTCAGCAATATCCTGTTAGAATACTGTTTTAGCAATGTCTTTTCTTTAGGAGAAAAATCTTTAGCAGAATATATTAACACCGGCGTCATCGTTGACTTACGAATGGTGCTTATTTCCGTCACG
>JANOCH010000545.1:0-6894 GCA_031412015.1 Chitinophagaceae bacterium | reverse complement strand
CCATTAAAGACGAACAGGATAAAGTACTAAAGCAATGGAAATTCTCCAATTCATCAGAGGTTCTTGACCCAATGACCTGCAAAGTAAAAGATTTACTTGGCCTGAAAAAAGGTAAGAGTAGTATTCTAAAACTATATTATTCTTCCAGTGAACTGGTAAAAGAGAGGCAGCTTGCTTCGATAAGTGTGGGAGCAAAAAGTATAGCAAGTTTGTGACGCTTAGCACGATAAAATCTGATTAGTCCCGCCATCGAGGGACTAATTTTAAAAGAATTTTAAAGTGTTAAGAAATTACCGGCACCATTACCTGGTCAACTCCAGGGGTATTTTTTTCATTGCTATTACCGCTCTCCGTTTTATTACCGGCTTAGAGGAGAATTTTGTAAAATCGTTCCAGCTCGGTTGTTTCCGGGGGAGACAGCAGCTCGTTGTTATCATACTTCGCTTTAAAGAATAACACCCTTTTGTGCTGCGGGTATTTTTCCAGGATGGCATTTATAAGTTTTCCCGTAGTCGCATCTTTTGTATAGAGCGGGGTATTTTCCGGTAAATCCGATTTGTAACGCGTAGGTCTTTTTAATATGACAGCTTCCAGCGTAGCCAGTTTATTGGCTGGCATTGTTTTCACTTTACCGGCTTTTTTATACAATCCCTCCAGTTGTTTTTTACTCAACCCTCCCCGCTCCTCATATTGAAATGACAGACTTTTCACAAACACCGAATCCGGGTAAGCGACTAATGTCAGTTCAAGGATATCCTTAATTATATCTACATCTGGTTTTTTCCTGTACATCTCTTTTTTGCTACAAGTTGAAAATAATGAAAAAATAGTTCGTAGCAACGGGCGGCAGCACTAAAAAACAAGAGTCCTTCTTTACAAAAACTTGGACTCAACATCATTATAGCTGGCGCATAACTAATATGACGAATCTACCCCCATATTATAGAACATAAAGCTCCATTTATCTTTTTGCTGATCGATGATCTGTTGTGTGCTCATACCTGCTCCGTGTCCCGCTTTTGTTTCTATTCTAATTAGCACCGGATTGGTTCCTTTATGTTTCTCCTGAAGGGTGGCGGCGAATTTAAAAGAGTGTGCGGGAACTACTCTATCATCATGATCAGCCGTCGTAACCATTGTAGCGGGATAGGCCGCTTCTTTGATAGCATGCAACGGGGAATAGTTGTGGAGATAATCAAACATCTCTTTGCTTTCCTCCGACTTACCATAGTCGTATGCCCAGCCCGCACCTGACGTAAACTTATGATAACGCAGCATATCCATCACCCCAACCGCCGGGAAGGCCACTTTACAAAGGCCTGGCTGTTGGGTCATGCAGGCCCCTACTAATAAACCACCATTAGAACCGCCTTCGATAGCAAGGTATTCTGTTGATGTGTATTTATTATCCTTCAGGTATTGAGCAGCGGCGATAAAATCATCAAAGACATTTTGCTTTTTGGTCTTGATACCCTGCTGGTGCCAATCCTGTCCATATTCACCACCACCCCGAAGATTAGGCACAGCGTATACACCACCGTTTTCTAAAAGGATGATAGTGGATGTACTGAACCAGGGAGTAAGACTGACACTAAATCCACCATAACCATATAGCAGGCATGGATTTTTACCATTCAGCTCAATTCCTTTTTTATACGTAATAATCATCGGAACTTTTGTACCATCCTTAGAAGTATAGAACACTTGTTTAGACTCATAGTCTTCGGGCTTGAATTGCACCTTTGACTGTTTGTACACCTCGCTTTTACCGCTGGCGATATCCAATTTATATATTGTAGCAGGAGTTATGTAAGATGCGAAAGTAAAATAGGTTTCTTTCTCCTCCTGTTTTGCATAAAAACCATCCGCAGTACCGGGACCGGGCAAGTCGATCTCCCGAACCAATTTACCGCTGGTATCGTGCTGGATGACCTTCGTCACCGCGTCTTTCAGGTAGCTGCAAAAGATATAACTCCCGGCAGATGATGCGGTCAGTACTTCAGGTTTCGCTTCGATGATCACCTTTGCATTAGCTATATCTGGATTTGCCACGGGTACGGCTATCACTTTCCCGGTTGGAGCATCTTTATCCGTTTGAATATAAAAAAAAGAAGCGTCGTTATACACTACTCCGTACCTGTTTTTCATTTCGGTGATCACTGGCTTTATCGGTGCACCGGGTGTAGAAAGGTTTTGGATATAGAGGCCATTACCATAGGTTTCATTGGCTGTATAAAGAAACAACCATTGCTGGTCTTCACTAACACCCGACCAGACATAACGAAAAGACTTTTCATCAGAGCCAAAAATGAGCTGATCATCTTTTTGGGCCGTCCCCACTTTGTGATAATACACTTTATGGCTTTCTGTTATACCGGAGAGTTTGCTGCCGTTCTTTATTTTATCATAGGTACTGTAATAAAACCCATCATTACCTTTCCAGCTGGCCGCGCCAAATTTAATATCTAGTGTATCGCCTGTAAGTTCTTTTGTCAATGCATTCATAACGATGAGCTTTTGCCAATCGCTGCCGCCCTCGGAAATATTATAGGCCGCCATCGAACCGTCCTTGCTGAAATTAATAGTTGACAGGGAAGTAGTTCCATCTTTTGAAAACGCATTCGGATCTAAAAACACTTCAGGCTCTTTACTTTCAGCCGGTTCACGGTATAAAACAGACTGGTTCTGTAAACCGGAATTTTTATAATAATAAGTGAATTTACCTTCTTTAAAAGGCGCTGAATATTTTTCATAGTTGTAAAGCTCTTCAAAACGCTTCCTGATCTTATCGCGAAAAGGTATTTGCGACAGGTAGCCATCGGTTACTTCGTTTTGCGCTTTTACCCATTCCGCCGTTTCCGCACTGCTGTCATTCTCCAGCCAGCGATACGGATCCGCTACTTCGGTACCAAAATAATTGTCTTTAACTGTTGTGTCTTTTTTTGTTGTTGGATATTTCACATCTATAGCTTTAAATGCGGAAAGGGTAGATTCTTGGTTATTATGGCAGGCCGTAAGAAATAACACCGTGGTTAGTGTAAAAAAATATGGTGTCATGTGTGTTTTAAGTTGTGGTGAAAGATAAGGGAAAACCGGAAAATAAATATACCGGCGATCGGGATTATACCACGAGAGTAAGAAACAGGAACAGAAAATATACTTTTGACCCGATTTTTTCGTTGGGATAAAAGCAAATACGACTATTAGCTTCTATTTTGTAGCAGGAAATTTGCGGTACGATTACCATTCAATAACAATTGAACCGTGAATTCATTTTAAAAAGAATACTATGATAAAAAACACCCTTTTCCTCGCTTTACTTATCACCAGTTCGGCCATACACGCACAGTTGAAAACAACGAAGATTTGTCCACCCTTTGCTGTGGAAATACTTGATGGCAGAGTTAATGAATTAAAAGTCACAGACAATATTACCCAAATAAAAACCAAGCTGCCTTGTTATAGCAGCATGGAAGAAGAAAGTACGACCGCTAAATGCGGTGGCGGTATTTTTTATAAAGACCAGGACATCTATTTCTATACAGCCAGGGATTATGTGGAGATCGGCCCCAAATTTAAGGGCAAACTCAGCTTGCCACTGATGGGCGCAAGCCGTACCAGTCTATACAAGTGGCTGGGCAATGCGAAAATAAAGGACGTTAACTGGGATGCGTTTACCACACAGTATGGCATATTGATCCTTTATTACACCAAGGCGAATAAGGTGAATAAAATACAATTCAGTACGAAATCCACAGACACGATCAATCTCTGCGAATAAAATCTTAATTCATTAACGGTGCTTACTAACTTTCCTGTAGAATGAGAAAGTCGGCATTACACCTGACGAAATAAAAAATCTCCTTCAGTAAAGGAGATTTTTTTATTTATTATGGTGGAGTAATTTATTATTTAATCTGTCGGCCTGTTTGACTCCTTTTCATCTATTACGTAGGAATTTGTCCATTTGTCATGCCAGGGATAACAAGGAGTTCCTAATGCACTGAATGCATTGAACGGCACTGCCCGGCTAAGCCCTCTTAACAAAGCAGTTTTTGCGGATAAATTACTCCCATCCTCGTTTACGGCACGGGTACCTGTTATTAATTTACCCAATGACTTGCCTTTAAACAGGGCCTCGACTATAAACATATATAGCCCGTATAAAACAAGGCCCAACAACCTATCCAGCAGGCCATATCCAACACTATCGTCCTCGGGGAGCGAATCGAATGCTTCCGGGTTTAACAATCCAATGATAATGCCGGATCCAAATAACAAAGCATAAAAAACAATGAGGTCAATAATGTAATTAGCAAACCGTTTGCCGCCGCTGGCCTGAACGAGTTGATACTCATTGTCGGCAAAAAGATGTTGTTCGGTGGTCTCCATAAAGTAGCTTTTAGTGTTGATTAGCCGACAAGATATAAGAAACCATTTAATACTAATAGAGCCGCATACATTTTATTAAATACATGATCCCACTCAATCTTTTGAATGAAAAGGCAAGACCATTTATCACTTTTTTGGCTAACAGCAGGTCATGATATGCTACTTTTAAGAAATATACCAATAAAATGACACCGACCGTTTTGATCCTGTTATTTTTGATTGCAACTTGCCCAACCGGCAACCATCAAATTAATATTATACAAAATAACTATGTTGTCAGCATCACTTACACCGGCAACATGGGTACTTTGATCAGCAACGAAAAAACGGCCGTGTGGATTGATGGTTTGCATGAATATTACGGGCCAGCGTATCTCAACCCTCCAGATTCACTACTTGAAAAAACTTTCTCTAAAAAAGGGCCGTTTGAGAAATTGAAGTGGCTTCTCTTCACGCATTATCACCGTGATCATTTTAGTAAAAAGTTGACCGATCGTTTCCTGCAATTGGGGATGGACCATAAAGTAATTGGTGCTACCCAGGTCGTTGATTCCCTTTCCACTAAAGATGTCATTAATGCGTGGGATAAAAGCGATGAGGTCACACATGATGACAATGTTACGTTGCGGATCAAAGCATTTAATATTCCGCATATATGGCCGCAGCGTCACAATAAAGTACAGAACATTGCTTACCTGGTAGAAATCAGTGGAATTAGTATCCTGCATGTGGGTGATGCGGATACAGATGCAGCTGCATTTGATCGCATGGGGATCAGTTCAGTAGACGCGGCTATCGTTCCCCAATGGTTTGACAGCGAAAAAGGTCGATCAATCATTGAAAAGTTGAAACCCAAAAAAGTGATTGTTACGCATATCGCTCCTGGTGAAAGAACCGGCGATAACAGCTTCCTGAAAAAACAAGAGACCATTTTCTTTGAAAAAATTGGACAATCTGTTTCAATGAAGTGATCCCAGTGATTCAAATCATCTGTTAAGGTCATTTCACTTTTACTTTCTTTGATTTTGGCCAGTTTTGGAAAATATTCCTCCGGATTATAATATGGTCTTCTGCCGGGTTTTTGTGTACATTTAGCCAGCATGGAAAATTTCAAAGTTGTCGTTTTTATCATGGCTATCCTGATCAGTTTGACGGCCCTTGTTAGCAAACGCAACCTACCCTTACCTATTCTCTTAGTGGCGGCAGGATTGATCATTGGTTTTGTGCCCCAATTACCGAACCTACAACTGGATCCGGAAGTTATTTTTATCATTTTACTCCCGCCACTATTATATGACGCCGCGTCCAAAACGTCCTGGCATGAGTTCAGGGCGTCTATACGACCTATCTCGGCATTGGCCATCACCCTGGTTTTCTTTACAACGGTGGCCGTGGCCATTACAACCTATTACCTGATACCCGGCTTTAGCTGGCCGCTGGCTTTTGTATTGGGTGCTATTGTTTCTCCACCCGATGCCGTCGCGGCCTCGGGTATCATAAAAGGATTGGGCCTGAATAAAAAAGTGATCACCATCTTAGAAGGTGAAAGCCTGGTCAATGATGCTTCAGCGCTTATCGCCTATCGCTTTGCCGTAATGGCGGTAACGACAGGCAGTTTTGTATTATGGGAAGCCGGCTTACAATTTTTGCTGGTCGCAGGAGTCGGTATACTGATCGGTATTGCCATTGGCTATCTATTTGTATTGGCGCATAAAAAAATCGAGAACAATCCATTAGTCGAGACAAGTCTTACGCTCCTGGCGCCGTATATCGCTTACCTCGCTGCGGAACATTTTCACATGTCCGGTGTGCTGGCGGTTGTTACAACAGGATTGGTCATATCATGGCGGGCGCCAGAAGTTTTTAGTTACCAGACAAGAATGAGAACAAGAATAGTTTGGGATACATTAATATTCCTGCTGCACGGCTTTGTTTTCATTCTTATCGGGTTGCAATTACCTTCTATTATTAAAGACCTTGGCAACTATCCTTTACTGCAGCTACTAGGGTATGGCCTGATCATTAGCCTTGCCACTATCGTAGTACGTATTCTCTGGGTTTTTGCCGGCGCTTATTGGCAAAATTCTTTCAGCAAAAAGAAAAAGAGTAACGTCACGTTGACCGGCGACGGCGACGCTGACAGTACCTGGAAAAACGTATTGATCGTAGCATGGACCGGCACAAGGGGTGTCATATCATTAGCTACAGCACTCGCCTTACCATTGCTATTGCAGGATGGAACTGCCTTCCCAAAAAGACATTCCATTATCTTTCTTTCATTCGTCGTCATTTTTGTAACACTGGTAGTGCAGGGCCTGTCTTTACCGTTACTGATCCGCTGGTTAAAAATAAAACCACAAAGTAATTCAATGGCGGAAGAAAAGGAGCTGCAATTATTATTGGCTTCCAGCACCCTTAATTTTATCGAGCAGGATTTCCCGGTAGCGATAGAAAACAAGGTCAGGGATCCCTTGAAAAGAAAATACGAAATACTGATAAATG
>JANOCH010000544.1:0-2555 GCA_031412015.1 Chitinophagaceae bacterium | reverse complement strand
GATGGCTTGCAGGTTACATCCCGTACTTCTGCCTTTGCCTTTAAAGGAAAGAGTAATGATATCCGCGATATTGCGATCCAGCTCAACGTAGATAAAATACTGGAGGGCAGCGTAAGAAAATCTGGTAACCGTGTGCGAATTACGTCACAGTTGATCAATGCCGCCGATGGTTATCATATCTGGAGTGAAAATTATGACCGCAACCTTACCGATATTTTCGAAGTGCAGGATGAGATCAGCGGGATCATCGCCAATAAATTAAGAGAGAACCTGGCGACAGCGGAGCAGGAAAATAATCATTTGGTAAAAGCGCCAACAAGGAATATCACGGCTTATACTTATTACCTGAAAGGGCTTCATTACTGGAATAAATTAACTCCGGCGGATTGCAGGAGAGCTATTGAAGCTTTTGAACAGGCCATAGCCATTGAACCCAACTATGCACAGGCATATTCTATGGCAGCGGCGGCTTACAGCCAGTTAGGTTCGAGTGGTCAGATGTTACCGCACAAAGCATTTGAGATCGTTCATCGATATGCCGATAAGGCCATTGAATTGGATAACTCCGTTGCGGAAGGATATGTGGCTAAGGCCAGTGCCTACCTTTTATATGACTGGAATTGGCAGGCGGCCTACGATTCATTGCAAAAAGCGCTGGAACTAAATCCAGGTTCAATCGATGCTCATGAATTGCTTAGTTATCATTATGTGATGATGGGAAGAAAAGAGGAAGCGGTGAAGTTGGTTGAAAAAGCCGCTTTATTGGATCCGCTCTCTCCTGTTATTCTACAAACCCTTGGCACTATGTACATGTTTGCCGAGCGTTTTGATGAGGCCATCCTGCAAGCCGATAAGTTACTGGCCATAGATCCGCAGATGCGAATCAGCATCGAAGCAAAAGGCTGGGCTACCGGCATGAAAGGAGATTGGGAAGAAGCGCTGAAATATTTTGAAGAAGTGCATCGTCTTACGAATCATCCGTTAAAGGGTTTGATGGGACTTGGTTTTGCCTATGGTAAATTGGGCCAAACGGAAAAAGCCATGGAGGTTATACGTAAAATGGAGCAGCGGCAGAAGGAAGAACCTGACTCTGTTATTGATGCGGACCTGGCGGCTGTATGGTATGGGCTGGGAGACGTGGATAAGGCATTCTATTATATCAATCAATGTATCGATAAAAGAATGGGTCCGGTCAATTATTTCCTGGAATACCCGGCTTATAAAGGGATAAAGGATGATCCGCGTTACGAAGAGTTGAAAAAAAGAACAGGAGTCTAATTGGTAATACGTATGCCATGCCTTACCAGGAACCCGTTATTTAAAACTGGTAGGTAGGTATGGCATACGTTGAAAAGTCTTTCAATTTGAAACACAAAATATCGATAGCGTAATAGATCCCCTTCGATTAAATTTAAAAATAGCCAAATGAAATTAATTTTCCCATTGCTTTGCCTCGTTATTGTCGCTTGCAATAGTAATAACGATAATAAAGAAACCGCTGTTGCTGGTAAAGACTGGGCGCTACTCCCCTTTTCAAAAACAGATTCTATCAACCCTGTTTTATTACCCGGCTCCGTTTTAACTTTTAAATGCCCGGTCAGAAACGAGACGGTAAGATGGGAAGAGAAAGATGTATTTAACCCGGCTGCTTTGGTTCGAAAAGATACAGTGTTCTTGTTGTATCGTGCGGAAGATAGTGTTGGAAAATACGCAGGTACCTCAAGAATAGGTTTGGCCTGGAGCACGGATGGTTTGCATTTCACCAAACATCCCGTACCTGTTTTGTATCCTGATAGTGATTCATTGAAAAAATATGAGTGGGAAGGCGGTTGTGAAGACCCGCGGGTAGTAGAGGATGAAAACGGGAAATATTTTTTAACCTATACTTCTTACGATGGTGACAAAGCAAGATTGCTGGTGGCTTCTTCTAAAGATTTGTACCACTGGAATAAACATGGTCCCGTTTTTTCAAAAGCCCTTGATAGAAAATACGTGGATCATTGGAGCAAGTCAGGTTCGATCGTTAGTAAATATGAAAACGGCAAAGCAATAGCTGTAAAAATTAATGGCCTGTACTGGATGTATTGGGGTGACACGGATATTTTTTTAGCCAGCTCTCCTGATCTTATTAACTGGACTCCCATTGAAACGACAGATAAAAAATTGATGACTGTATTCGGGCCCCGTAACGGGAAATTCGACAGCGACCTGGTAGAACCGGGCCCACCGGCCATGCTTACCGGTAAAGGAATTGTGTTACTATACAACAGTCGCAATGTTTTGGCAAAAGGTGATAGCAGTTTGCCGGAACACACGTATACCGCTTCACAGATATTGTTGGATGCAAATGATCCTTCAAACGTGTTGGACAGAATGGATACTTATTTTATCAAACCAGATAAGCCTTACGAGATCACCGGGCAGGTCAACCAGGTTTGTTTTATTGAAGGTCTTGTCAACTTTAAAGATCACTGGTATCTGTATTATGGTACAGCTGATTCCAAGATAGCCGTTGCCGTGAAATAGCCTGACAGGATAGCGATAGTAATATTTTT
>JANOCH010000543.1:0-9607 GCA_031412015.1 Chitinophagaceae bacterium | reverse complement strand
CCTGGTATTTCATTTCGCCAACCGGTCTTTTCAGCAACACCATTGAATCGGCGATGAATCTTCCTGTAAAACTTTTGTTACTGTATTCCAGCCATCCTTTTTCGTATTGCCAGGGCTTTAATTTTCTCGCAATCGTCAGATGAGGTTCCAGTATAAAATGAGGCTTATTCTCGTCATTCAATTTCAACAGCCGCTGCGCTTCACTGCGAATTTCTTTTACCAGGCCCTGCACCGGCACTTTGGAAGTAACGTTGATATAAATAGTATGTGAGGGGAAACTTCCAAAATCCTTCAATTCCACTTTAAAAGGAGGATAACCCATCGCTATGGCCTTAAGCCGGTTAATGATCCGTTCTTCCATCATTTCATACTGGACAAAATTCACCAGCGCTAATTGCGGCCTGTTACCCGGGCTAGGGGTTTTGTATTGCTCATGAAATTCTTTTTTCACCTGCATGATCCTGTTCCGCAATTCTTCATGCGGATTCAGCACCAGCAAGTATTCGTACACCCTGTAACCGGGTAATGTAATACCTGTCAATTGCATAATCCATCACTTTTTAATTTAAAAATATAATGCCCATTTTATTAGCATAAATTTACTAATTTATTTAGTTTTACAAAAATCTTTTTTTATGGATGGAGAAGAATTTTTTGGCTCGGCATATAAAGGCTCCAAACAGTTTTCACAGCAGGAAGTGAAAACAGCCAATGCAACAGGTTTTGGCGCTGCTGCCGATGATTATATGGAAAGGGGTATTGACCTGAACGAACAACTTATTAAAAACAAACCCGCCACTTACTTCTTTCGTATGAAAGGAGATGCGATGAAAGAGGCGGGTATTTTTGACAATGATGTGTTGATCGTTGATCGTTCGCTGAAACTGGCAAATGGGAAGATCATTGTCGCCGTATTGAATGGAGAATTGCTGGTGCGAAGGTTTCATAAGAATTTTTCATCGGCTTTCCTGGTGCCGGAGAACACCCGCTTTAAAAATATTAACCTGGCTGAGTTCAGTGATTTTTCGTTGTGGGGAGTAGTTACGTATGTAATACACCAGGTATGAAAGCGATAGTCGATTGTAATAATTTCTACTGTTCCTGCGAGCGGTTATTCAAACCACATTTGGACAGGAAGCCGGTTGTTGTATTGAGCAACAACGATGGCTGTATTATTTCACGAAGTGACGAGGCAAAAAGAATTGGCGTTGAAATGGCAGGGCCTTATTTTATGGCCAAACCGCTGATACAAAAACATAATGTCGTGGTCTTTTCATCCAACTATAATCTTTATGGCGATCTCAGCTGGCGGGTGATGGAAACATTGCGGATGATGCTGGGCAAAAAGAACGTGGAAGTATATTCCGTAGACGAGGCTTTTGTCGACCTTGACATATTTCCACCCGAAGACCTGCAGGCTGTTGCAAAAGAAATAAGAGAAACGGTGGAACAATGGACCGGTATCAAAGTGTCCGTAGGCGTAGCACCAACCAAAGTATTGGCCAAACTGGCGAATCGTTTATCTAAAAAAGATAAACATAAAACCGGTTGCGTCATGGTGCTTGATACGGAGGAAAAGATCATTGAAGCGCTGCGAAAAACTCCCGTGGGCGATATCTGGGGGGTCGGCGGGCAATATGCGAAAAAACTAAAAGAATTCTGGTGTATTTATGATGCATTGCAATTGAGAAACGTAAGCGAAGAATTCGCCAGAACCAACCTCGGTGGCGTGGTAGGCGCAAGATTGATAAGGGAACTAAAGGGCATCACTTCGAAAGACATGGAAGATGAACTGGTAACAAAAAAAATGATCGCTACGACAAGAATGTTTGGCAGCCCCGTTGGCGATATTGTTTCCATTAAAGAGGCTGTAGCAACGTATACCTCCAGGGCCGCTGAAAAATTGCGGCGGCAACATTGTGCTGCCAAAGTCATCAGTGTATTTATCGTATCAAAAGGTGAAAATCATAATGTAGATTTTCGCGGCGCTACCCATGGTGATTCAGCGACATTGCCGACCGCGACTTCTTTTACCAATGAATTGATCAAACCGGCGGTAGAGATCATTGATCGTTTATTTAAAGAAGGAACATTGTACAAAAAAGCCGGGGTGATGCTAAGTGGTATTATCCCCGACGATTCGATCCAGGGAAACCTGTTTGTTTCTGACAACAAGAATTGCGAAAGAAAGTTGATGGATATGATCGACAATGTCAATTTTAGCCAGCGTGATGATGTATTGAAATTTGCCGCATCGGGTACCACCCGCAACTGGAAGATGCAGCAAAATGAACTAAGCGGTCGCTATACCACAAGATGGAATGAATTTTTTGAAGTGCATTGACCAACCAGAGCTCGTTATTTACCTTTTTTTTGTTCACTCATGAACCTGGGTTTCATTAAATTCAGTCCACATACGGCGTTCATCTTGTCAATTAAATAAATTGTAAGCTCCGGCGAAGTCGCTTCGTCGTGCATGTGCATGAAAAAATACAATTCATGTAATCCTTGGTCCAACCAATACTTCATCCTTTCAATCCATGCATCTGTTCTTGCATAATCAGTTGGATGCAGGCTGTTACCAACGTACCGAATAAACGCCTTTGGTATGGTCAGGTGCATATGGGCACAGTCTCTTCGACCAGCCGTATCCGTGATCACGGCGCCCATATTATTTGTTTTGAGAAATTCAAACATATCTTGCCTTTCCTTTTCTTTTCCAAACCAATCGGGATGGCGAACCTCTAAAAAGAATTGCAAGTCTTTAGGCAGCGCTGAAAGAAAATCAAATAACTCCTGCTTTCGTTTAGTAGAAAAAGTGTCGCTTACCTGTACGAAAACGGGTCCGAGATGCTTTTCAAAAGCCACGATCCCCCTGAAAAATTCATTGAGAAGAGGATGTCGTCCATCTAACTTACCGCGATGGGTCAACCCCTTGTACATTTTCGGACAGAATAAAAAATCTTTTCCTTTTGCTTTTTCGGCCCATTTGCGAATACCGGGTTCGCCATAAATTTTATAATGGGTTGCATTCAGCTCTATACAATTATAATGCTGTACATAGTGCTGGAGAAAATCCTTTTCCTTCGTTTTTGGCGGATAAATTGTACCTAACCATTCGGTTATGCCCCACTTGGCGCAGCCGACGTAAACCTTAGGCTTCTTAACCGGTTTGCCCCTTAGTATTTTTTTGTTAAACGCCGGTTCCGCTGTTAATGACAAGTCAATGCTGTTTAACGATGTTTCCGGTACGCGGCCGAATTCCATACTTTCAAATTTTATCGCTTCAAATTTACAGCGATAAAAATGGGATATACTATTCTATTCCTGCGTGAAATTTCCGGATCCTAAATTATAAGCGAAGCTTCTGCCCGTCAAATAAAAACGTTTAAAGCATACAATCCACTTTTTTAAAAGGGCGGGTGCTATCATATTGTAATTTACCAGGAAGAGAAAAAAACATCGTATCATTTCTTTCAATCATTTCTCCTGTACCCGGCCATAACTCCCTTGCTACTATTTTCCAGGCTACCTGTCTTACTGATATTATACCTTCAGATTTGAAAAGATACCAACCCATTAAAATATCTCCTGACATTTCACCCTGCAGTGTTCCATCATTACGATCTTTCTGGAAAATATTATAGGACAATGCTCCGCTGACGCTACCGCCTTTGTTTTCTATTTGAAGATTGGCTGTGTCACGCCCGGCAATTTGAGAGTAACAGCCTGAAGAAAGAGAATCGGGCAACTGCGCTTCGGCAACTAGAACTGAAAAGAGTAAAAAAAATACGAATATCTTTTTCATATCATATAGCTGGATACCGAAATTCCCGTAATACTTCCGGCACGAAATTGAACTTACACCTGATCCCTGAAAAGGATCGCAGACCCATCTCCTATTTTGCCAGGTTTGGTATTACAGAATACACGTTATATCATTAATACGTTTTTGAAAACTATGAGCTTCTCATGTGAAAAAAATCGCCAATGCAATTCTGATCAGAATTGAAAACTTAGCCTTACTTAAATATAGCTATTTTTCAATAATCCCCTTCTCCCCATACTCGCTGATCAACTCCGCTACCAATGCTGTCCAGCCTGTCTGGTGACTGGCTCCCAGTCCTCTTCCCGTATTACCATGAAAATATTCGTAAAAGGTCAGCAGGTGTTCGTTTCCCGGCTGTTTGTAAAACCAACCATAGTCTCCATACAGGCGGCGATCACCTTTGTCGTTTTTCTCAAATAAGCTGATCACTCTTTTGGTCAATTCGTTGGCCACCTGGGTTAGATTCATTTCAATGTTTGAACCCGTTGGATATTCAACTTTCAAATCGTCTCCATAAAACTCGCCGTATTTTCGGATCGATTGAATGATCAAAAAATTAATCGGCATCCAGACAGGGCCTCGCCAGTTGGAATTACCTCCAAACATATCGGAAGTAGAATCACCCGGATCATACTGAATACTATATAAATGGCCGTCAACGGTCACTGAATAGGGATTCTTATCGTGATACTTTGACAATGCCCTTATTCCCCCGCCTGACAAAAAGCCCTCTTCATCCAATAAAGGTTTCAGCAGATCGATCAACCTGTCCTTGGGGATCAGCGATAGCAATGTTTCGCCGTCGTTACTCCTTTCTTCGTTGGGCCAGAATTTTTTATTTTTCTTCCGGTAATCTTCAAACCAGGTGACACGCTTTTTAAAATCAACCAGTTTATCCATTACCTTCTTACTAATGGTTGACACGGCATATAAAGAAGTAACACCCACTATTGACTGGATGCGCAATGGTATAGGCGCCGCACCACTAACACAGAGTACATCATAAAAGAATTTATCTTCTGTATTCCATAATCCATGCTCATTTAATGATTCCGCTATCAATACAAAATGCTCAAAGAATTTGGTGGCTGTATCTTCAAATGATTCATCATAGATAGCGATCTCCAATGCTATATCCATCATATCCAGCGCATAGGTACCCACCCAGCTCGTACCATCTGCCTGTTCCAGTTGCATTTCACCCGAAAAATGAAAACTACGGTTGAATACCCCGATATTATCCAATCCAAGAAAGCCTCCTTCAAAAATGTTATTACCATTTACGTCCTTGCGGTTGATCCACCACGTGAAATTGATCAGCAATTTTTGAAACACCTTTTTCAAAAATTTGATATCGCCTTTTCCGGTTTGCTTTTTTTCAATGTTATACACCTGCATCGCGGCCCATGCCTGCACCGGTGGATTAACATCACTGAAGTTCCATTCGTAAGAAGGCAATTGCCCATCGGGTTTCATATACCATTCCCGCATGACGAGCAGCAACTGGTGTTTGGCAAATGTTGGATCTACCACGGCCATAGAGATGCATTGGAAAGCGAGGTCCCAGGCAGCATACCAGGGATACTCCCACTTATCAGGCATCATGATGATGTCCTGGTTTTTCAGGTGCTTCCAGTCATTATTGCGACCGGTCATTTTATTATTGCTTACCGGGGTAACGCCATCCGTAGTGGTCAACCATTGCTCGACATCAAAATGATAATATTGCTTGCTCCATAAGATACCTGCCAGGGCCTGTCTTTGTATTTGCGCCATATCCTGGCTCATTCCTTTCGGTAAAATAGCCGCATAAAACTCATCAGCTTCCTGTTTGCGAACAGTGAATACGTCTTTGAACTCTTTGGTAAATGGGTTTTCGATCATTCGATTGGCCAACCTGCAATAAACCGTTTTGGTAGCACCCGCCGCTACTTTCATTTTATAAACCGGAGCGAACTTTGTACCGGTCTTCTTTTTAGATAGTTCATTGCCATTTTTTCCCGCAATGATCGCATCATGAAAAGCATCCTTCACAAAGATGGATTCGTTGGGTACTCCGGTTACTTTTTCCGTATTGGTCTCGTTCTCTGTGAAGAAATTTTTGTCGGCGGGCTGGTAATAGAAATAATATTCACCGAGTCGTTCATGTTCTGCTTTAACCGTTACTTTATTAATAGCACTGATTGTTGGCTTCTCTTTAAAGCTACCGTCATCCCAGCGGTTGTAAAACCACAATGTTGGCAATAAATGAATATCCGCAGCTTTTGAATACCGGTTAGTAATATCAATCTTTATACAAATATCCTGCGCACTTTGTTTGGCATAGGTCACCATTACATCAAAATACTGGTTGTTGGTAAAGATCCCTGTGTCCAATATTTCATACTCCGGGTCGTTCTTACCCAATTTTCTATTCTCCTGTTTCAGTTGTTCATAAGGGAAAGCCAGTTGCGGGTACTTATATAAATACTCCATGTAGTAATGGGTAGGAAGATTGTCAAGATAGTAATACAGCTCCTTTACATCTTCTCCATGATTTCCCTGCGGATTGCTCAGTCCAAACAATCTTTCCTTCAATATAGGGTCCTTGCCGTTCCACAATGCAACGCAAAAACAAAGGTTGCCAAAAAAATC
Source organism: Chitinophagaceae bacterium (assembly GCA_031412015.1). Taxonomy (GTDB): domain Bacteria; phylum Bacteroidota; class Bacteroidia; order Chitinophagales; family Chitinophagaceae; genus Terrimonas_B. The sequence goes on along the minus strand of JANOCH010000543.1, from coordinate 3,144 downwards.
CGACATACCGGCCAATCCATCTTCACCCCACAGATAAGAGCGGCAATGAGCATGATCAAAGGGAAAATATTGCCAGGCATCACCGTATACGCTGTAATCCTCCCGTACCGTTCCCCATTGTCTTTCGCTGAGGTACGGTCCCCATTGGGCTAAAGGAATCTCCTTGCTGGCGTTGACCGCCAATCGCTGATGTTCTGCTGTCATTCAGTTATTTTATCTTCAAAAAGAAGGCAAGTAATCGTTACAATAGAAAATGCTCATCGGTAAAACGGTCATTTTGCTTTGCCGTGAAATTAACTCATAATAGTGAAATATAGCTGCGCGACGATATTGAATCCTGTAGCCACAACTATTGATACTTTTTTACAAGGTCGGTCAGGATCTTTTTATCTGTATCAGTGATCACCCTGGAAGAATCTTTTTGTACAAAATGTAATTTGAAGGATTGAATTGCATTGGTATCTATTTTAATGTCATAACCGATCATCCGCAATGCCTGCATCGCATTAAAATCTGTTGGAACCTGAACGTTCGTGGTATCATACCAATAACCAAAACCCTGTTCTGAAAGTTTTTGCCAGGGGAAATTCCTGTTAGGATCAACCTTTCTCCCGGGAGCTATATCAGCATGACCAATAAAATTGGCCACAGGAATGTTGAATGCTTTTTTTAATCGTTGTAATACATCCAACAAACTGTTGATCTGGGCATCCGTAAATTCTTCAAACCCATTATTATCAATTTCAATACCGATACTGCTGCTGTTAAGATCGGTCGCATTCCCCCATTTACTTATACCTGCATGATGTCCTCGCAAGAGATCATTGAGCATATGATGCACCGTGCCGTCTTTACAGATAACATAATGAGAACTGACCTGTGTACGGGGAAGGGTAAATGTTTTGAGCGTTTGCTCACAACTATTTTGCGCTGTATGATGAATGATCACATAGTTGGGACGACGCATCGAAAAATTGGTAGTGCCGACAAAACCGGCGCCATCACCAACACTATCCTGCAAAGGATATTGCCGGATCAATTTCGAAAATTCCTTTGCTTGTTTTTTGTAAACCCGGTTGGTAGAAGCGTAGGGATTGTGAGCACATCCAGGCTGCAATGCGGCAAAGAAAATTGCCAGCGCAATTGTCAAGAGTTCACCTTTCATTCACAGGTATTTTATTGTAGCTGAAAGATAAAAATAATTCAGGTCTTCAACCGCCTTTGAACAGATGACCGCTGAGTCTGATTAGTTCACCAAACCACAACCAAATAAATCTAATTTCTTTTATGCTACCTATTGCAGTCAGGAAATGGCTTAAATATTGTATCCTTTTAAGAAAAAGTAAATGGGCAACAATAAACTCCGATTAGAACGTTCCTGGGATGAAGTCAAGGAAGATCTCAAGGAAAACAATATTTACCTGACCGATGAAGATCTTAACTATAGTCCCGGACAGGAAGATCAATTACTGGAAAGATTGGCGAAGAAAATGAATAAACCTGAAGCGGAAATAAAGGCATTGATTGAAAGCATTTCTTTCAATAAAGGCAAGGCCTCATGATGATTTAAACACTAACGTTGGCCCGCCCGGCGGTTGTAAAATTTTCTCTTCGGTTTGCCAGTTGCACCACCACTTCCTGTTCTTTGCCTTGGCTTGTAGGGTGGAGCGGGACCGAATTCGGCTGGTATTTCTGCTTTTTCTACTTCTTTACCGATAAGAGATTCAATAGCGGCAAAACTGTTTTGTTCTCTTTCGCCAACCATCGTAAAAGCCATACCATCTGCTTCGGCTCTTGCGGTACGACCGATTCGGTGGACATAATCTTCCCCATCTCTCGGTACATCATAATTGATCACGAGGTCAATGGTATCAATATCAATTCCGCGGCTTAAAATATCAGTTGCGACCATAATCGGGATCCTTCCGCTGGTAAAGGCGGAAATAACACTTTCACGCTGCGACTGCTCCAGGTCGCTGTGCATTTCTTCAATGGCAAAACCACTTTGACGCAGTGTTCTTGTCAATTGTTTTACATGCTGTTTACGGCCACAAAATATCAATGCGCTTTTATAGGTACTTGTTTTTAATAAATATTTTACCAGCCCAAGCTTTTGCTGTTCAAACACGACAAAAGCTTTTTGAATGATCTTTTCAGGTGGACGGGAAATAGCGATATTCACTTCGATCGGATCGATCAAAATGTTTTTGGCCAGTTGCCTGATCTTAGGAGGCATCGTAGCCGAAAATAATAAGGTCTGTCTTTTCTCCGGTAGATGTTTTATGATCTTGTTCAGGTCATCCTGGAATCCCATGTCGAGCATACGATCCGCTTCATCCAATACCAGGAATTGCAAACCCTTGAGCGATACATAACCCATATTAAGATGGGCGATCATGCGGCCGGGTGTACAGACAATGATATCGGCGCCCAATTGCAGAGCCTTTTTCTCAGCCACAAAATTCTGCGCATCGTTACCGCCGTACACTGCCAGGGAACTAATATGCGTAAAGTACGAAAGTCCTTCAAGGTGTTGGGAGATCTGGATCGCAAGTTCTCTCGTAGGAACTATGATCAATGCGCCTATTTTGCCATCGACATGATTGTTCAGCAACTGGTGGACAACAGGTAACAAAAAAGCCGCGGTTTTTCCCGTGCCGGTCTGTGCGGACGCAATAATATCTTTTCCGGCCATTATCGCCGGAATTACCTGTTCCTGAACGGGAGTAGCGTTTTCGTAGTTAGATGCTTCAATACCTTCTAAGAGGTTGGGGTGGAAATTAAATTCAGTAAAACGCAAAATGAACGATTATTATTAATATGATAGCAGTAAGTTCCTGCTTTGTAAAACATAAAGATAACCGAATTTCTACGAATGTTAGAAAGCCTCTCAACCGCCCCAAATCAACGGCGAGCCATGCCTGGCCATCCGCCGACTACTGCTATTGAAAATCATCGCTGAATTTGCCGCATAATTATCCGTTTCATCCACCTATTTAGCCGCTGGAAGAAAAAGAGCATTTACAACATACGGGTTCCACTATATTGTTTCGTTTTACAGGATCAATTATGCAAATGACCGTTCTGATCATAGTGTGCCTTATTTCAACTACTATTTTATCCGCCCAGCCGGAGGCTAAGCAT
>JANOCH010000542.1:0-3198 GCA_031412015.1 Chitinophagaceae bacterium | reverse complement strand
CGGTGGAGGGGCATAAGGGCAAACTGGTATTTGGCAAACTGAGTGGTAAGACGGTGGTAGCGATGGCTGGGCGTTTTCATTTCTATGAAGGCTATTCGGCGCAGGATGTGGTATTTCCGATCCGGGTCATGAAATTGCTGGGTGTGGAGACCCTGTTGTTATCGAATGCGGCCGGTGCTGTTAATGCTAATTATAAAGTAGGGGATATTATGATCATCAGGGATCATATCAGTTTCTTTACACCCAACCCGCTTATTGGTAAAAACATAGACGAATTCGGTCCCCGTTTCCCAGATATGAGCGAGCCCTACAAAAGATCACTTATCCATATGGCAAAAGTGATCGCCGCCAAAAATGATTATGACATAAAAGAAGGGGTGTATGTATCCGTTACAGGGCCAACCTTTGAGACCCGTGCCGAATACCAGTTCATCCATGTCATGGGAGCTGATGTGGTAGGAATGAGCACGGTTCAGGAAAATATCGCCGCCACGCATATGGGCATGAATGTTTTTGCTATAAGTGTGGTCACAGACCTGGGAATACGGGCTGATGATAATATCATTACCCATGAAGAGGTGTTGCAGGCGGCCAAAGAAGCCGAACCTAAACTGGCCATATTATTTAGAGAATTGATTGCCGGGATATAAACCCATCTTATTCCATTAAATTAAGTGTCAGCCTTTAACATTTTTAATACCGTAATCTGTTGCTGTCATCTTAATTTGCAATGATTTTTTCAACGGAAGTAGTAATTGAGTTCCGATGACTTAAAATAATGAATGAAATTTGCAACAGATGAGCAGTAAACTTGTAAAACGATAAACCTATAAACTTACCAAACCCTGTCGAATAAGATCACATACCTTTTATTGACCGTGCTGCTTGTTTTTTCACTGGATGCTTTTTCCCAGCGCAATATTATACAGCAGGGTGGAGGACGTATCAGGCAAATGGGTGGAAAGATGTCGGGAGGCGCCAGTACTGATAGTTTAAAACGCAGGGACAAGAATGAAGATTCGATTACAGTTCGGTTCCGCTATCTTGATTCTACCCGCAATTATTTATTAGACTCTTCCATTGATGATTTTACCCGCCGGTTTCCGATACCTGCCACCAATATTTATTTAGGGAATAATGGATCAGCTTCCAGGTCCATTTTATTTTCACCGCTCCTTCAACCCGGTTGGGATCCGGGTTTTCATGCTTTTGATGTGTACAAATGGTCGATGGAGAAAGTACGGTTTTTTAACACCACAAGACCTTATTCTGAATTGAACTATATGCTGGCCAGCCGGTCGGAACAAGTGATCGAGCTGATGCATACCCAGAATATAAAACCTAATTTCAATTTTTCCTTTCAATACCGCTTGATCAATGCCCCCGGCTTTTTTAAGAACCAGAAAACAAATCATAATAATTACCTGTTTACGTCGAGGTATGAGTCGGTGAATAAGCGCTATAATGCTTATCTCGTGTTGCTGGGAAATAAATTGCAGTCCGGCGAGAACGGAGGAATAGAGGATTCTGCTCTCGCCGACCCCGATCTGAAGGACCGTTTCAATATCACCACGAAACTGGGTGGGGACCAGGCGGAATCAAGAAGTTTTTTCAGCACAGATGTTGGAACAGGTAATAGATACAGCGAGTTTACTATCCTGCTCCGGCAGCAATATGATTTTGGAAAAAAGGATTCTATCGTTACTGATTCTACGGTTGTTCCTTTATTTTTTCCACGGCTCCGTTTTGAACATACATTACAATACAGCAGCCGCAAGTATGAGTTCCGCGATTATGTAGGCGATTCTTTCTACTATAAAACGAATTATGATACGGCATTGAATAGTTCCACTGATACTTTTCTGTTGAAGGATCAATGGAAAGAAATGATCAATGACTTTTCGATCTACACATTTCCCGATGCAAAGAACCTGCACCAGTTTTTTAAAGTAGGAGCTGCGTTGCAGAATATATCACTCGAAAATGTAAAAGGGAATAAGAAGTTGTTCAATGTTTTTGGTCATGCGGAGTATCGCAATCGTACCCGGAACCAAAAATGGGATATGCAGGCCAATGGAAAATTATATTTTACTGGCTTGAATGCAGGAGACTATTATGCGTATGCCAGCCTGCAACGATTTGTAGGCAAAAAAATGGGGTATGCACAGGTAGCGTTTGAAAATGTGAACCGTACACCTTCGTTTATTTATGATGCACGCAGCAGTTTTTATTTGTTGAAAAGCGGTACTGATTTTAAGAAAGAGAATACGGTGCATTTATTTGCCTCTTTATTACAGCCCTCGCTTCGCTTGAAGTTATCCGGTCATTACTACCTGATGACCAATTACACCTACCTCGAAAAGTATTATCAATTGCGGCAGGAAGGCACCCTGTTTAATTTTCTACAGGTTGGCCTGCAAAAAACAATTAAGCTGGGAAAGCGATGGAACTGGCATGCGGATGTATATTTTCAAAAGGTGATTGGTAATGCCCCCGTAAATACACCATTGATCTTTACCCGCAACCGCATAGGTTATGAAGGAAAACTGGGCCTAAAAAACCTGGATATTGCGTTTGGCGCCGAGGTGCGATATCATACTCCTTATAAAGCAGACGGTTATTCCCCCATACTGGGTCAATTCTACTTCCAGGACAGCGTCGAGATCAACAACCGGATGCCGGAAATTGCGGGTTACCTCCATTTCCGGATCAAATCTTTCAAGCTTTACTTAAGGGCAGAGAACCTGAATACCGCGCAGGTCGACAATGGCGTGTTCGGGTTTACACGCAACAATTTCGCCGCTCCCGGTTATGCCTATCCTGGCCTGCAGATCAGGCTGGGAGTTTACTGGAGTTTTGTTAACTGATTGACAAAATCCTGCTTTGGTATGAATGGCATTTTTATTATCCGGTAATGCGTTTATCTTTGTTCTGTTCATGAAAAAAATAACCGTTGTCATATTGATGATCTCCTACCTGGCAGTTACTGCAGGTGTGGTTATTAACTTTCACTATTGCATGGACAGGCTGGCTTCCGCTAAACTATTTGAAAAAAAGGCTAAGAAATGCGGCAAGTGCGGCATGCATACGGACAATTCAAATGGTTGCTGCAGGGATGAGGTGAAGATCGTGAAGATGGATGACGATCAGCAGGTCACGATCGGGTTTTCTTATTCCCTTCCGGCCATTGAAGCACTT
>JANOCH010000541.1:0-3993 GCA_031412015.1 Chitinophagaceae bacterium | reverse complement strand
ATCATTTATACCTGTTTGTTTTTGGCTCGTAAAAAAGCTTTCCTCTCCCGGTTTATAAACAAAAAAGCCTACTGATGTCAGTAGGCTAGTGTTATTTTGGTAATGCGACTGAAATTAAAAGTAGGCTATTTCGGCAACTTCCTTTTTTTATTAAAGAGGCCTGGATGAAAATACAGGCTGTGGTTTATTAGTCACAATGATTTGGCAAGGAGAAACAAAGGTCAATACTTAAAGTTCCGGGTTTTTACTTTTACAACCGTTGTATTATTCTCTGAACATATTACATAATTGACACATTATCCAATAAGAAAGGCTGTATGAAAACCAGGTGAACGAGCTAAAGCAGTGCGAATTAACTAAGAAGCACCAAATAGACAAGTATCCAAACACCGGTAACAAATACCGCTAATTTTAAATCGGGTTGGATTTCAAGCCATGGTTTCTTTTTAATAATCCATCTGTAAAGAACCCATCCAAAAACCGCTATTGGAATTCCGAACAATTCTAAATAAATCGCCCGCATAAATCAACTCGGATTTCTCGAAAGGTAATTCAACCGTGCAGGATGCCGCAAATCAGAACGCCGGACATCTGTACTGGTTCCTTTTGACTTAAAACACGACGGTCCGCGAGTTGAATTGATTTTCTCAACTTTAATATATGGACAATCTCGGTGGAATATTAATCACAATAATCGTCGCCATTCTTACTGTAATAGGTGGTAAAGCCTATAACCACAATCGTACGATATTCAAGTCCAAAAAGACATCGGAAACTACTAATCAATCTCAAAATTAATACAAGACGGTGCGCCATTCACCATAAAGGAAAGTTATTCGCTATACGGTTTACCGCCGTTCTTCTTTGAAAAAGAGAATAGTGTACAGGAATAGTAAGACCGAATAGGGATGGTCTGCAGGAAATTATCGTCGTTTGCGTTCCATGAAAAATAAGACATACATTAAGAATGGTATTGCAACACCAAATAAAAGAAGTAAAGATATTTCGAACATAAAGTGTTGGTTTATTATCGATTTAGGAAAAAAGCCTACTGCGTAAGCGCTAGGCCGATAAGGTACGGGCTGACTTGAAGGAATTATCTTCGTTTTCGCTCATTCTGTAATACGGCGTAAATGAATAAACAAACACAAAATCCAAAGAATATCTGTGTGGCTGTCTCTAACATATATCAAGGTTTGGTTGACTTCGAAAGAGGCCCGTGCAAAAACACAGGCCGGTTGTGATTAGTTACAATGTTTTTTAAGAACTAACGTCAATGATTAAAGTTCCTGCATTTTGCTTTTACAACTGTTACGCAATTCCATGAATGTGTTACATAATTCACACATTGATCTTCGCAACCATGAGGCCACCTACCAGTTTTTCCGCCAATAACCTGGCTGGTGTATTAAACACCACCCGGCGCCTTTTTACTGAAAGCACAGTTACGCAGGCGGTTTAACGCCATTTTCTTCTTTTAAAAAGAAAAAAATGTAAAGGAATGGTGAGGCCTTAAGGCCGAAGGCGAGGATGGACATTTTAAACACGGCAAATGGTTTCCTCCGACTGTACCCCATTGTCTTCAGTCAACCATAAGGGTCGTTTTTATCCAGGAATTTTTGGCGAATGGCAATCTTTCCAATACTCAATTATATTTCTCATAACACGAACCAGTTCGGAATAGCTTGCCGGCTTAGTGAAAAATCCCTGGATGGAATGAGAATAGGCATCAATAACGGTTCTTTGATCTGCCGCTGTTGTGAAAAACAAATATGGAATACATTTCAGCCTTTATTGTGCATTATTATGAATCTTATCTCTCAATGCGAATCCGTTCAATTTTGGTAGGTTAATATCAGAAACAATAAGAAAAGCTTGTTCCTGGGAATTGGTCAAATATTCAAGTGCAACTATCCAATCCACGAAGTAAAGCACTTCATTTGGGATTTTGAGCTTTTTAAATACATCATTGAAGAGATCCAGATCATCGGGATCGTCTTCAATGATGATGATTGGTCCGCTTTTGTTCATGTAGTAGATTGTAAAGTGAAGTTATTCTTTTTGGAGTAGCTGTGAGGGTCGGAAAATAAAAAAACCCGCTGCGAAGCAGAGGGCTGACAGGAGTGGTTAAGACAACGATTTAAGCAGGCGGATTGTCATCAGGCAATTCACCGGTTTTTTTAACGCTGTCCTGATCAATAAGAACCTGCAAATCTGTTTTTAACTTTCTTATGTTTCCCTTCATTTCCCGCAGCGTTGTAAAATCCAATTTGGTTTGCAAAGCGGTTTTATAGTTTTCTTCGGCAACGTCTATAATCAGTGTAAGGTCTTCGATTTTCTTAGTCAATTCATCTTTCATTAGGTAATCGTTAAATAACTCAAGTTAACACATTAATTACGCAATAATACTTATTGATTGCAGGGTAAAAAGCCTATGGGAAGGTAGTAAGCTGGTCGGCTAGCTTAGAGCGGTATTGGGCTTATCTACAGGATTTTGTTAATATTTTATCAACTATCACTTTTTGAATCAACCGCAATTCAGCCCTCATTTTTTTAAAATATCTTTTCCTATTATATAGTTATGCCAATAACACTATTCACAGGATATAAAAAAACCTGCTGCAAAACGATCGGCGATAGGGGTAAACCGTCTTCTGCATGAAGTGATCAAACCGAATATGCGCTGTTGCCCAAGGCAACAAAAAATGCCCGGAGTAGAAACTCCGGGCGACCGTTATACCTTATCCTAATAAACGACAAAACAAAGAGCCTGGCAAGGCCCGCAGTAAAGCTCTAAAATAGTTGTGCAGGAGTGTTACGCAATTCTTTTAATTTGTTATATAATTCACACATTACAGGCAACAAAAAAGCCAGAGAGTTAACCCCGGCTCCGGCTGAATCCAATCAGCCCTACAGAATCCACTTTTATGAATCCTGAAAGCTCTAGAATAGTCTTGCAGGGGTGTTATGCAATTCTTTTTATTTGTTATAAAATTCGCACATTGGCAGGGGAGAGAAGGCCGCTGCAAAGCAGGTAAGGTTAGTTGTTAAATCCATATCTGTAATGAATCTTCCGCTTTATGACAAAAAATATGGTTGCTAAAACCAGCGTAATCAAAAGGACAAAACCAATCTTTTGACCAATCGACCGCGAAGATTTTTCGATGGCAAAAAAAGCCACTATAGGAGGTACGAAAGAGGCATACCCAAGTACGTCAATAAACCTGTGTCGAAGTGTACACGCAAGAAGCGTTGACGGCAGGTAATAAAAAAGGAGCCCGGTGTAGAAACACCGGGCGGCCATTATACCTTTTCTAATAAGTTAGAAAACAAGCCTGGGAAGGCCCGCGGTAAATCTCTGAAATTGTATTGAAGGCATGTTACGGAATTCTATTTATTTGTTATATAATTCACACATTGGAGGCAACAAAATAGCCCGCTGCGAAGCAGGGGCGGGAATAATGAAATTATTTCAACGCTTTCTTTTCTTTTGACTTTCCATGACTTTTGTAAGAACTATTAACCCGGCAATAATCGCCAGCGGAACCAAAATAAGAAACAACCATTGTCCACGCTGGTAAGCATCAAATACGTTTCTAATTGATTCACTCATTGCAATAAAATTACTTCAACCTTCAGTCCTCAACCCAATAGAAGTGTCACGAAGTTCTCACGAAAGAAGCCAAGCCGTTTTTGTATCAATACACGACCGTGCGCCATTTAACATAAAGGAAAGTTATATGGAAACTTCTTTTTTCTCCCCACAAGATGCTATTAAACATGCCCTTTGCGTATAACTCTACATTATGTTATTTGGGTTGCTCTTCGTGGTAAGCATTTTGTAAGTTCTGTTTAATACAAAATGCTGATAGTTAGCGGAGTGTATTAATTCAAAAACTGAAGGGAAGATGTATTAGAATCAGAGGCAAAGCCGACGTAAAAAAAGTTCTTACAAAAAAGCCCACTGCTGTAACAGTAGGCTAAACTAATTTG
>JANOCH010000540.1:0-2089 GCA_031412015.1 Chitinophagaceae bacterium | reverse complement strand
GGTTGCCTTCACATGACCATTCAAACCGCCGTACTGATTGAAACATTAACAGCACTGGGAGCTGAAGTAAAATGGAGTTCCTGCAATATATTTTCTACCCAGGACCATGCGGCGGCGGCTATCGCTGCGGCAGGTATTGGTGTTTTTGCCTGGAAAGGTCAGTCGCAGGAAGAAGCTGATTGGTGCATTGAACAAACCCTGTTCTTTGGCGGTAAAGACAAACCCCTGAATATGATCCTTGATGACGGCGGTGATCTTACCAATATGGTGCTGGATACCTATCCTGAACTGATCCAGCATGTAAAAGGAATTTCCGAGGAAACTACCACAGGTGTGCATCGCCTGTATGAAAGAGTAGCCAAAGGCACATTGCCAATGCCTGCGATCAATGTAAACGATTCTGTTACCAAATCTAAATTCGATAATAAATACGGTTGCAAAGAATCACTGGTTGATTCAATTCGTCGTGCTACCGATGTGATGCTGGCTGGCAAAATAGCCGTTGTAGGTGGTTACGGTGATGTGGGTAAAGGTTCTGCTGCGTCTTTGGCAGGAGCCGGTTGCCGTGTTATCGTCACCGAGATCGATCCGATCTGCGCATTGCAGGCTGCTATGGATGGTTTCGAAGTAAAGAAAATGATCGATGCCGTAAAAGAAGCTGATATTGTTGTTACCGCTTCAGGTTGCCGCGACCTGATCACGGGTGCGCATTTCAAACTGATGAAGGACAAAGCTATTGTTTGTAATATCGGTCACTTTGATATTGAAATTGATATTGCGTGGTTGAATCAAAATTATGGTCATACCAAAGACACTATCAAACCACAGGTGGATATCTATAATGTTGATGGAAAGGATATCATCATCCTGGCGGAAGGTCGTTTGGTAAACCTGGGTTGTGCTACTGGTCACCCTTCATTTGTTATGAGCAATTCTTTTTCTAACCAGACTTTGGCGCAAATAGAATTGTGGACCAACCACCAGAGCTATGAGAACAAAGTATATGTGCTGCCAAAAGTATTGGATGAAAAAGTAGCCCGTTTACACCTCGCTAAAATTGGAGTGGTGCTGGATGAATTGACCACAGCACAGTCAGATTACTTGGGTATTAAGAAAGAAGGTCCGTTCAAACCAGAATTATATCGTTATTAATTCGGTTTGACACTAACAAAATATGGCCCGTCTCGTTTAAAGCGAGGCGGGTTTTTTAATTGCCCTTTAGTCTGCGTTAGTATCCCTAAAAGAGTGAGTGACCGGGGTCTCGCTCCTCGTATAGGAACGTTCGGGCTTTCAGATTGCTTCGGTCTGCCATCAGCAATCTTTATGATTCAGCATTCAAAGGGCAGCCCTCGCAAACACGGAGGCTCCGAACTTTAGGCATTACTCCGGGCCCCCGGGCTCCGTCTTTGCGAGGCTTGCTAAAATCATTATTGAAATGCATTGTGTGTTGCCAGCCAGCCGAAGCAATTTAAGTGAGCGGGCAAAGGTGCGTAGACATGCACCCCGGCACCAGTCCCTCTCGTTTAAAATGAGCCAGGTTTTTTTTATTTGTTTGACTTGCCGTATGGATACTATCAACTTTTCCTGCTCTCCGTTCAGGATTCTGTTCTCTGCTCAGTCATTGCGTCTTTCAAAATTGTATTGTCGTTTTATCAACTAAAAATTCAACAGGAAAATATATGAACTCTACTTATTTCAAAATGAAATTTATTTCAAAAATAATCTTCGCACGATTTGAAAACTTACTGCATCAAGTGAAATTTTTAGACCCTCTTTATTATATCATCCTCATAACTAGCTAAAACATAGTGCCATGACTATAATATCATTTTCCTAATAAATTCAATGCCTCTTTGGCAAAATTTACCTGACTAATTTTCAGGAAACTATTTTCCGAGCCAGTTTCATGATTACCACAAGTATACACGCTTCTCGTAGATTTCCCTGTGGTTAATCGCTAGGCTATCCGGATTTTGCTGAGTAGGTTTGCTTCAGTTGAAACATACATCAACATAGTACACCGTTCCGGGTCAAATGAAAAAACCTTAATAACCGTACCCCCCGGAACAAACACAGTACTGATCTTCCA
>JANOCH010000539.1:0-3684 GCA_031412015.1 Chitinophagaceae bacterium | reverse complement strand
AGCCGATAGCTCCGGTTTGGATGTAGGAAATATCATGAGTGTAAAAAAAGCCTTTCAATTGATCAATGACAGTCATGATCTGAACGCTATTATTTTCAGTACGCATGATATTGAGCTGGCGGTGGAGTTGGCGGATTCTATTTATGTCCTCGGTTATCCTCCGGGAAAGGATGGTAACCTGCAGCCGGTTGGTACTATATTAAAGCATTTTGATCTGAAGCAAATGGGACTTGCATGGCATGATGGTTTTTCCGCTAAACATTTGGATTGTGTAAATATGATAAAGGATCTGATGCTGAAGTCATGATCAAACGCGGCGTTTGAATCACTTGTAACTCGTTAGGTCAATTTTTTCCTTGCAAAAGCGATACTCCACTTCATCGTTGCTACTCACCACCACCAAACGATCCTTACAATAGGCGTCAATCAGCCGATGATATAAATCAATACCCGTAGAATCTAAATTGGTGCAGGGCTCATCTAATAGTACGATTGCCGTATCAGAAAAAATACATTGTGCCAGTTTCACTCTCTGCTTCATACCGGACGAATAATAGCGAATTTGTTTGTTTGCAGCTTTTTCCAAACTAAGCGTAGTGATAATTGAATCAGTATCGATGCCGGGTAAAAAAGGCTTAAACCCATGATGAAAATCCAAAAACTCTTTCAGCGTCATTTCTTCTACTACTTCGAGATAAGGCGCACAGATCGAAACATGATTATAAATTTCTTCATGAGGAATTTCCGTCTTCCGACTTCCGGCTTCCGACTTCTGACTTTCTGCCTCGTACCTCATGATTCCTTCATTCATATGCATCGACCCGCTCAATACCTGCAGCAGGGTTGATTTCCCGGAACCATTCGGTCCGGTAATCGCATAGGCGTTGCCTTTTTCAAAACTGTACGTGAAATGACGGAATATCCAGTCGCGGTTGAAGCGTTTTCCCGCATCAGAGAGAGCTATCTTCATCGCCGTTACCTTTAGTAAAACGTTTGATGATGCCCCTGGCGCTTTCATTGATGAACGTAACAATTTCATCCCGCTCATCCGTGGCAGGGAATTCCTCTTCAAGGTATTCCAGCGCCTGGGAAGTATTTAATCCTTTGTTGTAGAGGATACGATATATATCAAGGATATGATTGATCTTTTCGATAGTAAACCCGCGGCGTTTTAATCCTACCGAATTCACGCCGGCATAGCTTAATGGCTGACGGGCCGCTTTTATATAAGGTGGTACGTCTTTGCCTACCAGTGATCCACCTGAAATAAAGGCATGCTGACCCACATGAACAAACTGGTGAATGGCGCATACACCACCAATACCCACATAATCTCCCAATACGACATGTCCTGCAAGTTGAGAGTTATTGCTCAGCGTGCAATTATTACCAATAATGCAGTCGTGGCCAATATGACTATAAGCTAATATCCAGCAATTGTTGCCGACGACTGTTTTCATCCGGTCGGATGTACCGCGGTGAATGGTTACAAACTCACGAATGGTGCAATTATCACCAATTTCAACCGTAGTTCTTTCCCCGTCGAATTTCCTGTCCTGCGGAATAGCGGCGATAACAGCGCCGGGGAAGATCCGGCAGTTTTTACCTACCCTGGCTCCCTCCATAATGGTCACATTGGAGCCGATCCAGGTACCCTCACCTACCTCTACATCCTGGTGTATAACAGTAAAGGGGTCAACCTTTACATTGGTTGCCAGCTTAGCGTTAGGATGTATGTATGTATGAGGATGGATCATGCGGTAACGTTACAAAAAAACCTCCGCCTTAAGCGGAGACGGTGCAAAGGTAATCCCGATAGCTATCGGGACGGCAAAAAAGAAAGTTTTTTTAGGTTGTAGGGGTAAAACCTTGTTTTTCGGAAAATTTGATGGTTGAAAATCACCACTGCACCTGTAAATTTGCAGCTCATGTTTAGTCCCCCGGATATATTAACACTGGCTTACCGGCAAGCTCCTATCCAGGAGCAAATGTTTTTATTGCATGAAAGGGAGCAGCAAATGCCGGGATCGGTTCAATACTCGATCAGGCGATACAGCAAACATACACAATGGAGTATCGAGGACACGGGCATGATGGTGTATCATTATGAAAAAAGTAATCCCAAAGAGAATCGCCTGGAGCTGAAATTCTGCGTTTCGGGTAATATGTATTGTCGTCAAAAGGAGACGGAATGTAATATGTGCAGGGCGGGAGTGACCAACAATTGTGCAGACCGGTCCGAGAGTGTGGATGTACTGAGCTTTAGTTTTTCGCCAGCACTTTTATCGCAGTTTGTAAAAGCAAGAAGTACCAGCGATACACTGAGTGAAAACATTCTCAACTTCAACCATCAATCTTCTTTTACCAGGATATTACCTCTTTGCAGTAAGACCCGGATGGTAATCGATTCGCTGCTGAATCATAATTATACCGATAGCCTGGAAAATATATACATCAATGCGCAAATGCAGATGCTCTTATTGTACAGTATGGATTGCATGGTAGGCGATAAGACAATTGACGTCATCAACTGTAAGTTCCTGGCCAATGAAGCGGACAGGGACAAAGTGGCGAAGGCAAGGGAAGTATTGATACAACATATTGGTGAGCCCATTACAATCAAAGAGCTAAGCCGTAAGGTAGCCATGAATGAATGCTACCTGAAAAAAGGCTTTAAGGAAATGTTCGGTACTACGATATTTGATTTCTACCAAAGCCAGCGGATGGAACATGCCCGTTTTCTGTTATATGAAAAGGGATTAAGCGTAACCGAGGTTTCTATGCTGCTGGGTTATTCTTCTATCTCACACTTTTCTACCGCCTTCAAAAAACATACAGGGCTGAAACCTTGTGAACTGTTGTTGCGATAATAAATAGTTCGGTATACTATTCCTTTTGCTTTTCCGTTTTAGTTTTGCAATTAATGAAATTATTGGGTTACATATTGTCAGTTTACATGCTGCTATTAGCAGTTTTTCCCTGCTGCCTGGTAGATGATTGCCCGGATGATAAAATACAAACGGAAGAAATTGCACATCATCAGAATGGTGACAAAGACTGTGGCAGTTGTTCTCCCTTCTTTAGTTGTGAAGGTTGCGCCGGAGTTTCGGCTACCGTCGAACCGCTTCATTTCGATATTGTTTCTTTACCAGCTAAACAAGTATATACTGGTTTTCTCTCCCCTTTTATTTCCGATGTTCATTATGACTTCTGGCAGCCGCCCAAATTAGGTTAATGGATTTTTTTGACCGTATTCATTAACCTAAATCTTATGCATGAGCAGAATATTCTTATGTGTGACGGTCATATTATTATGCACGGTCACTTTATTGGGCCAACACTCCATTAGTTTTTCTATCAAGAAAGCCGAAACCGGCGAAGCTCTGGCCGGAGCCTCAGTGTTTATCGTGTCTTCAAAAAAAGGCGCCTCTACGGATACATCAGGATTTGTTGAATTTCAAAACCTGGTAGCCGGGAAGTATACTTTCCGTTTTTCTTACACAGAACTACAGGAAAAAGAAGAAACGATTGTTATTCCTTTTACAGGAAAACAGCCGTATATCATTTTTTTAGAAAGCGAACAAGAGGAGGAGGAAGAGATCATTGTTCAATCAACCCGGAGTACACGAACGATACAGAATACGCCGACAAGGATAGAGTTTATTGCCGGCGAAGAACTGGATG
>JANOCH010000538.1:0-2494 GCA_031412015.1 Chitinophagaceae bacterium | reverse complement strand
TGATCGTATAATATATCGCCCATACAGGAATAGTCATTTGCTTTCAACTGTTTATAGTTCTTCTCGATGGATATTTTCAATCCCGTTGAATTATAATGCGCTGCTTCCTCGTACTTCTTTTGCACCCGGTAGATATTCGCTAAATAAATATAGCTATGCGCGGCGCCAAAGCTTTTAGAAGCGCCAATTTGATTGTATACCTTTGATGCATTCGAGTAAGCATTAAATGCCTGTTCATAATTTCCCTGCCAATAAAAATTAAATCCAATCCATGTATAGCATTCTGCACTCTTCTCCCAATCCTCTAATTCTTCGAACAGGTTTAATGCCAAATACAAATTTTTATGTGCTTCGGGATAGTTTCCCGCGTTTGTATTAACAGATGACAGGGCCGCGTAAGATCGGGCAATGGCCGCTTTATGATTTAATTTTTTAGCAAGAAACAAAGCTTCTTTTGCATATTCTATAGCATTTGAAACGTCGCCATTATAACCCAATTTTCCACTAATCGCATTCAGTGTAAAAACTTTATTAGTATCTTCTTTTTGTATTTGTAAAACTTTTCGCAGAGAGTCAATAGCGTTATCCTGGGTATAGGCCACAAATGAACAACTCACCAACAGATATAAAACCAATACTTTGAGGACCCCTGTTTTCATTGTCAATTGCTTTTATCTTAAAAAAAATATAACATTCTATGGTTACAATAAACTATTACCGGAATTCTGGCTACAGAGACAAAATCGAACCTTCATACCTTTTGTTTTAAAAAATATTATCATAGCATAGATTCTTCACGAAGATTTATCTTCTACAATTTTTATCAGGTGATTTTACATACCAGCGAGAGAGCAGTTCCTTCATTTTCTTTAGACGAAACCACCAGCTTCGCTCCTACTTCATGTGCTCTTTTTTGCATATTCTCCAGGCCATTACCCTTTCTTACCATTACGGCATCAAAGCCCTTTCCATTATCGCTTACGGAAAATTCCAATTTACCATCGACTTCTTTTACTGCCAATTCAAGTAAACGCCCACCGCTATATTTTACCGCATTGTTAATAGCTTCTTTGCAGAATAAATAAATATTTCTGCGACTATCGACCGGTAAACTTAACCCGGCTATTTTATCCGGAACCGTGATCTTTACCTGCATATTCTTGATGGCCGCCATATCCCTGGCATACTCCTCTAATCTTTCCACGAGCTTCTGCAGGCTGTCCTGATCGGGATTTATCAGCCATACAATATCACTCAGCTTATTCACCATTTCCCCGGAGGATTGCTGCATAATATTCAGCGATTTTTCAATTTCAGCTGTTTGCCCTGTCTTCATTTGCTCTTTCGTAAGGTGGCTGTACATCGAGATGCCGCTAAGCGTAGCACCAACTTCGTCATGCAGTTCCCGGCTGATGCGCAATCGTTCATTTAAAACTGACTGCTGATTTTGTAATTTCTTACGACGGCGGTACCGGTAAAAGGTATATACCCCTGAAAGAACAATTACTCCGATACTGACATAGGCATATTTCTTACGCTGGCCTTCTTTTGATGCCAAAACTGTTGTCCATTTTTTTTCGGCAATAAGAAGTTTTATCGAGTCGCCTTTCTTGTCAAATTCGTACTGTATTTTATGACCTTCTGATTTCCTTATACTTTCGTGATTTATAAGAGTGTCACGGTATAAGATATAGGTGTTGAGATAATCATATCCTTTTTTAAAATTTTTCCGTGCAATCTCAAAATCTGACAAGTTTTTGTATGAATTTCGCACAGCCAGTATATCTCTTGCCATAATTGCGTATTGCAACCCTTTGTCCAGATCAATCTTAGCCAGGCGATGATTCCCAAGTTTTCGATTTATATTTCCTATTCGCTGGTAACACTCCCCCAATAAGAATAAATAGGTGCCTTTTTGTCTTATCTCCAGCGCTTTTTGATATTCTTTCAAAGCATCCTGGTATTTGATCCTCGAATTGATTTTATTTCGCTGTTCTAATGCCAAATCGCCCTGTTTTTCAAGTACAAGGCCTTTACCGACATAACTCCATGAGAGTCCCCAACTTGGCGCCTTATCACCCATTTCCACGTAAACTTTCTGGCCCTTTTCATAAAAGTCCATAGCCAGCTCGTATTTTCCGGTTGCGGAATAGATCCCTCCTACTGAATTGTAAGATTGTCCCAGCCAAATAGAATCATGAATTTCTTGCCGTAAATTCAAGACAGTCATGCAATTTTTTAAAGCTTCTTCGTTGTTACCCTGAACACTATTACATGCACATATAATCTGATACGATTCAGCTATTCCCTTTTTTTCAGCCAGGTCTTTAAATATTCGCAAAGCTTCCCAGCCATTTTTGAGGCTTTCAGACAAATTTGCACTATAAAAATAGGCGGTACTTAAACTTACCAGGGCAAATCCCTCCCCTTTACTGTAATTTATGTTCCTTGATAGGGTCAACGCATCGAATGCAGTTTGAAAAGCAGCTTGAAG
>JANOCH010000537.1:0-11354 GCA_031412015.1 Chitinophagaceae bacterium | reverse complement strand
GTGTCCTTTCCATCCATTGATCGAAAAAGCTGATTGCACTGCCCATCAGGAAATTGGAGCTTATCCAACCAACTAGTACCACAAATAACAAAATGATCACAAAACCCAGCCCGGGAATATGGACGTTTGTGATGGCATATACAGCGGGTCGAAGAATACCATCCACTTTTTCGAAAAGCCAGTACAATACATAAGCCGTGATCCCGATCGGTGCCAGGATAATGATACCCTGGATAAAATACCGGAACAGTTCTTTTGCGTTTAATATTCGCCTTTTTTTCATCTTATTACTCATGCAAGCCAGTTTTGCCAAGCAAAGGTAATGTAAAACGAATCGGTGCTTTTTTCGCCTGGAAACCGCTTCAATCCAAACATCTGTTAGGTTAATAAATTGTTAGGAAAGGAAAAATTTGCTGATGGAAACTTTGGCAACGAAAATAGTTTCCATAGTTTTGTCCTTCAATCAGAGAATACGATATGGCGAAAGAACGAATAATGGTTAAGGCAGAAGAGCTGTTCATGCAGTTTGGGATCAGGTCGGTATCCATGGATGATATTGCCAATAACCTGGGCATGTCCAAAAAAACATTGTACCAATATTATGCAGATAAAGACGAACTGGTAGATGCCGTTATCGGGGATCATATAAATGGAATAGAAACGGAGTGTTTGAACTGGCGCACCCATGCCAAAGACGCGGTACACGAGATCTTCCTTACGATGGAACATATTTTGGAGGAGCTCAGCAATATGAATCCCATGTTACTACATGACCTGGAGAAATTTCATTACAGATCATTTCAACGGTTTAAGGATTATAAAAGCAAATTTTTGGCGGATATGATCAGTAAGAATATTGAATGGGGCATTAAAGATGAACTGTACCGCCCGGAAACGAATATAGATGTGATGTGCAAGTTCCGCCTGGAATCTATCATGATACCATTTAATGTTTCTGTTTTTCCTCCCGGCAGGTACAACCTGGCAACCGTATCACAAGAAATTATCGAACATTTTGTTTATGGCCTTGCTACCATCAAAGGGCATAAACTTATACAGAAATATAATCAACAGCGACAAAAAAACCTTAACCATGATGAGAGTAAAAAATAAGCGACAGGCCTGGGTTGTTCTATTGGCGTTATTCCCGGCTTTTAGCATAGCACAAAATGCGACTACTTCAGATGCTGCAAAAGTTTCAAAACATGAGTTTTCTGTTCAGCAGGCGATCGATTATGCCCGCAAAAATAATGTGCAGGTAAAAAATGCGTTGCTGGACGTGCAGATACAGGAGCAAACCAACCGTGAAGTGACTTCAGCCGCGCTTCCGCAAATCAGTGCCAACGGATCGTATACCTACAACGCTAAATTGCCGGTTAGCCTGGTACCCGCCGAATTTTTTGGCGGACAAGCCGGCACTTTTCAAAAAATTGCTTTTGGATTGAAGCATAATGCTACTGGAGGAATACAGTTGAATCAACTTTTATTCGACGGCCAGGTGTTTGTTGGATTGCAGGCCCGGGAAACAGTTTTAAAATTCCAGCAGAAGAATGTAGAGGTGACCGAGGAAATGATCAAAGCCAATATCTATAAAATTTATTACCAGTTGGTGGTAAGTAAACAGCAAGTTGAATTATTGGATGCCAACATCGAACGGTTTGAGAAGTTATTAAAAGATACCAGGATCATACAGGAAAATGGATTTGCTGAAAAATTGGACGTCGATAAAGTAAGTGTTGGCCTGACGAATCTCCAGACAGAAAAGATTAAAGCGATCAATCAAATTGAGAATGGTTACATGGGATTGAAATTGCTGATGGGTATGCCGGTTAGGGACGAATTGCTGTTGACAGATACACTTGGCTACGACCAAATAAAAGATGATGTATTGGATCCCGGAACTTTTGAGTATGCTGATCGGAAAGAATACCAGTATGCGGAACTGGGAATTAAGTTGAATGAGTTCAATATTCGCCGTTATAAATTAAGTCGTTATCCTACTTTAAGTCTCAATGGGTATTATAATAAGAACGCCCAGCGGGATAAATTTGACCTGTTTAATAAAGGTGATTGGTTTGATATTTCCGCCGTAACGCTGAATCTTAATATACCCATCTTCAACGGCTTTTCTACCAAATCAAAAATTCAGAAAGCAAAACTGGAACTGCAGCAAAGCGTCAATCAACGGGAATATTTAAAAATGTCCATTGACAATGATCTGCAGGTAGCGAAAAATGATTTCCGGTCTGCGATCTCAGCGCTCGATTTCCAGAAAAAGAATATGGAACTGGCAGAGAGTGTTTACCAGCAAACAAAAAAGAAATATGAAGCGGGAACAGGTTCGCAAACGGAGATCAATACCGCACAAACCGATCTTAAAACGGCACAAACCAATTATATCACCTCCTTGTACGATGCCATTATTGCTAAAGTTGATTTCTTAAAAGCAACCGGCAAACTATAAATCAATACCAAAACCATGACCTATAAAATAATGAATATGCAAAAGATATTAAACGTTACAATGGCTGCATCGCTTCTACTGCTGATCACCGCATGCGGAAGCAGCTCAAAAGATAAGAAGGGCGAAGCTGGCGATCTGAAAGTAAAGCTGGAAAAATTAAAGAAAGAAAAAAATGGTTTGGATGCACAGATCCGCCAGGTAGAAGAGCAACTTGCTAAAGTTGATCCTTCATCTGCGAAGCCTCAAAAACTGGTAAGTGTGGATACGATAATCATAAAAGACTTTACGCATTTTATTGAATTGCAGGGAAAGATCGATGCCGATAATGTAGCCTATGTGGCTCCCGCCGGCATGGGAGGAATTGTAAAAGCCGTGTATGTTCAATCCGGTAGCCGGGTCAGCAAAGGGCAAGCGATCTTAAAGCTTGACGATGCCGTAGCAAGACAAGCAGTGGTCGGCGCACAACAACAAGCCGGTGTTCTTAAAGCTCGATTATCACAAGCCGAAACTATCTATGAGCGTTACCAAAATCTTTGGAAGCAAAATATAGGTACTGAAATAAATGTAATAAATGCAAAGGCAGAAGTGGATGCATTGCAAAGCCAGCTCAGGGCAGCACAGTCACAGGTAAGCATGGCGCAGGAGCAGGCTGATCAGTCAAACGTAAGAGCACAGATAAATGGTGTGATAGACCAAATGAATGTGAAAGTGGGAGAATTCTTTTCGCCACAAACAGCAGCGAATCCGCAAGCAGGGCAACAAATAAAGATCGTGAACAATAACAGTATCAAGATGGTAACAGAAGTTCCAGAGAATTATGGTGCACGAATCAAAAAAGGTGACGCGGTGGAAATCGAAATACCGGGATCAGGGAAGCCACCCTATAAATCTACTATCAGTGTTGTCGGAGCTGCTGTCAATCCGACCTCGAGGTCCTTTAATACGGAAGCTAAGCTTCCTGCTGATCCAATTTTAAAACCCAATCAATTAGCTACCATGAGGATATTGGATTATGAGGCCAAAGCAGCTGTAACTGTTCCTATCAACGTGGTGCAATCAGATGAAAAAGGCAAATATGTATATGTGGCGGAAAAATCGGGAGACAAATTGATCGCCAGGAAAAAGATAGTGATCGCCGGAGAATCGTATAATGGCGTGATGGAAATAAAAAGTGGATTATCTGGCGGGGATGTAATTATCACCGAAGGTTATCAAACAGTGTACGATGGACAATCTGTTTCTGTTAACTAAAATATAGACAGGTAAGATGATGAAGAAGGAATGCTTTGAGTATGATCCTTCCGGTATCAAAATCAATTGACGAATTAAATATTTCCAGATGAAAATATTAGAGGGAGTAACGAAAAAGTTTAAGCAATTCGGACCTACCAGTTGGGCCGTAGACAATAAGACTGCGATATACATCATTGCCATTATCATTTCCATCTATGGACTGATCAAGTTCAACAGTATGCCCAAGGAACAATTCCCGGATATTGTTGTACCTACCATATCAATCGCTACTGTATATGTTGGTAATTCGCCAAAGGATATCGAGAACCTGGTAACAAGGCCCATTGAAAAAGAATTGAAAGGCATCAGCGGCGCCAAGGTCAATAAAATTCAAAGTACATCGCAGGCTGATTATAGCCTGATCGTGGTGGAGTTTGATACCGATGTAAAAACCGAACTGGCCAAACAAAAAGTAAAAGATGCGATAGACAAAGCCAGGGCGGAACTGCCAACAGACCTGACACAGGAACCCGACGTGCAGGAATTTGCTTTTAGCGAGATGCCCATCATGTTTGTGAATGTAAGCGGCGACTATGAAGGCATAAAGCTGAAACAGTATGCGGATAAGATGCAGGACCGTTTTGAAGAATTCAGTGAGATCACGAGGGCTGAGATAGTAGGAGCACCGGAAAGAGAGATACAGGTAAATGTCGATCCCGGCAAAATGGCCGTATCACGCATCAGTTTTACAGACATTGAAAATGCAATTTCGCGGGAGAATATGGACATCACCGGTGGTTTGATAGAAACCGGAGAAATGAGGCGGACGTTAAAAATAAAAGGCCAGTTTTCGACGGCAGAAGACCTGAAGAATATCGTAGTAAGAAGCAGTGCACAGGGTGCTTCAGTTTACCTGAGAGATTTCGCGGAAATAAAAGATACGATTAAGGAAAAGGACAGCTATGCCAGACTGGATGGAAGGAATGTGGTTACGCTCAACATAGTAAAGAGAGCAGGAGAAAACCTGATCGAAGCTGCGGATAAGATAAAGGCGGCAGTAAAGGATATGCAGGAAAAAGAGGAGCTGCCCAAAGATCTGAAAGTGGTGATCACCGGAGATCAGAGCAAAACCACAAAGACCTCTTTCAACGAACTGATCAATACGATCATTATTGGTTTCGTTCTCGTACTGATCATCCTGATGTTCTTTATGGGTGTAACCAATGCTTTCTTCGTCGCATTAAGCGTTCCGTTGAGTGTATTCGTAGCATTCATGTTTTTACCGGTAGCGGATGCGATCATCGGTACAAGTGTTACGCTCAACTTTATCGTGCTGTTCGGTCTGTTGTTTGGCCTGGGTATAATTGTGGATGATGCTATCGTGGTCATTGAAAATACACACCGTATCTATAATAATGGTAAGATACCCATTGTCCGAAGCGCTAAAGAAGCAGCTGGTGAAGTATTCATTCCGGTGTTGGCAGGTACGGCTACTACATTGGCGCCGTTCTTCCCGTTGCTATTTTGGAAAGGTTTGATTGGCAAATTCATGATTTACCTCCCTACGATCCTGATCCTCACGTTAGCGGCTTCATTGATCGTTGCTTTTATTTTCAACCCTGTATTCGCCGTAAGCTTTATGAAGCCCGAAGGAAAGGAGTTTGAAAAACCGAAGAAGGCGGTGTTCAGGAATAAATGGTTCCTTACTTTCCTGATAGCAGGTGTCTTATTACACTTACCGGGTATGCATGGCATTGCTAATTTCTTATTGTTGATGGCGATCCTGATGGTATTTAATTCTTATGTGTTGAATGACGTCATTCATGCTTTTCAGAAAAAAGCATTGCCGGGAATAATGAACAGTTATGAAAAATTACTGCGCTGGGTATTAAAGGGTAAACGGCCTGTATGGGCGTTTGTTTCCCTATTTGGCGTATTTGCTGTGGCACTTGGTTTGTTATCGATAAGTATTACCTCAGGCAGGACTAAATCGACCTTCTTTCCAAGCGGCGATCCCAATTTTGTATATGTGTATTTAAAGCTACCTGTTGGCACGGATGTAAAACATACCGATAGTATTACAAGATTGTTGGAAAAAAGAGTGCTGAAGGTTTTGGAAAATGAAAAGCCCGGGGCGGAAGGAAGTATTGTGGAGAGTGTGATTTCTAACGTGGCTGTAAGTGCTAATAAGCCCACGGACAATAACCGTAGTGTTCAATCCAACCTGGGACGTATTCAGATCTCATTTGTTGAATTTGAAAAAAGACATGGCAAGAGTACGATGGTTTATAAAGACGCCATCAGGGAAGCCATGAAAGGCGTTCCCGGCGCCAGTATCGAAGTGGCGCAGGAAGATGGCGGACCGCCTACTGATCCCCCGGTGAATATTGAAGTGGCAGGTGATAATTTTGAAAACATCGCTTCTATCGCCACTCAATTATATAATTTTTTAGATACCAATCGTATCGACGGTATCGAGAACCTGCAACCCGATGTTGACCTGAACAATCCTGAAATAACGATCAATGTCGATAGGGAAAAAGCGATGATCGAAGGGATAACAACAGGTCAGTTAGGTATGGAAATAAGAGCCGCGGTTTTTGGTCGGGAAGTTAGCAGTATAAAAGAGGGTGAGGATGAGTATAAGATTCAGGTTCGCTATACAGACCTGTTGCGCAATAATATAACCGACCTGTTGAATATGAGGATCACGTTTTTTGATATGAACACCATGCAGGTGAAAGCGTTGCCGCTTAGCGCTGTGGCAAGAATTGACTATACTAATACTACCGGCGGGGTTAAGAGAAAAAATGTAAGGCGAACTATCCAGTTGCAGAGTAATGTGTTGGATCCAACGATGGTGGCGCCAATCAATGCCCAATTGCTGACCAAGATCAATGAGTTTAAAAGCAAGATGAAAATACCAGCCGATGTAACGATCCGGCAAAGTGGTCAAAGCGAACAGGAGGCGGAAACGAATGCCTTTCTCGGCACAGCGTTCCTTATTGCGATAGGTCTTATCTTTTTGATCCTGGTATTGCAGTTCAATTCAATGAGCAAACCATTTATAGTGATCACTGAAATATTTTTCTCTGTGATCGGTGTTTTGATCGGGTATGCTGTCACCGGTATGACCATTGCCACCATCATGGTACTGGTTGGTGTGGTAGGCCTTGCAGGTATTGTTATTAAAAACGGTATCCTTCTGATCGAATTTACAGACGAATTGAGAGGCCGTGGTATGCGTACCAGGGAAGCGACTATACAGGCAGGCCGGATCAGGATAATACCTGTATTGTTGACTGCAGTGGCCACTATATTAGGATTGTTGCCGCTGGCCGTTGGATTTAATATTGATTTTGCCGGACTGTTTCAACATCTGCGCCCAAATATTTTCTTTGGTGGCGATAGTGTGGTCTTCTGGGGACCGCTTAGCTGGACGATCATTTTTGGTCTGATCTTCTCTTTCTTCCTTACGTTGATGATGGTGCCAAGTATGTACATTATAGCCGAAAGATTAAAGAGACCCATGGAAAAATTCTATGGTACCAGGTTCATAGCCCTTTTGGGTTTTGCAGGACCATTCTTTTTTATTTTCGTAGGTATTATGTACCTCGGACGCAGGCTGCAAGGCAAAAAAGTTTGGCTCGGCAAATTAAAGCCAGCCCCTGAGAAGCTTTAAGCAGCCAGGGAACTGACTCTATAGCTATGTTGTAAATGAATTATTTGAATTGAAAAGCGGGTGATCATTATCAAAGATGGTCACCTGCTTTTTTAGTTGGCGAAAAAAAATTTTTTCAGTTTATGCAGCATCCTGAATTCCCTTATTGTCTCTTTAACGTGAAGTACCCTGAGTCTATATATTTCACTGATTGACTGCTAGTCAAAACATGTCTTACTTTGTTGGTTTTGTATCCGCCTCACTAACTGCTTAGCGGAAAAACGTCCCGGTTATGCCGGGACGTTTTGTTTTTCAAATAATCTTTCAAGGTGCCACGGCTTCGATAGCCTCTACTTATTTCAGTAATTCCAAGCCGTGGCACCTCTTCAATTAATTCACTCCTTTTTCCTTCATTACTTTATTGAGCCAGCGAAGTATGGCGAATAAAAATAGCGCCGCGGCAAATAGTAATATGAAGTTCAACCAGAAATAATTGGCTTTATTATCATATTCATCCCATTTACTGGCAAGGATCCCGCTTAGCTTGTTGCCAATGGAAGTGGATAAAAACCAACCCCCCATCATTAGCGACGTGATTCGGACAGGACTTAGCTTGGAAACTAATGATAATCCCATCGGGCTCAGAAACAACTCTCCAATAGTGATAACTCCGTAGCTGCCGATCAGCCACCAGACACTGACTTTCTCTGCCCCGTTATTACCAACTTTTACGGCAGCCAGCATCACCAACACGGATAGTGCCGAGATCAGTAAACCAAATGCGATTTTTGTGGGAGTGGACGGCTCTTTTCCTTTTCTCCGCAGCCAGGTAAACATTGCCACGATCAATGGAGTAAGAACAATGACCCAGAACGGATTAATAGATTGGCTCAGACTAGCAGCCCAAACTTTTATTTCGCCCCCTTCAGCAGGTATTTCCGTGACTTCAATATTCTTAAAGTAGGATGGGTAGGTAAACTCTTGCATCTCCTTTCCGGCATCTTTTAACTTCCTGAACTGGTGATCCATTTTTACCATCGAATCTTTTGAATACAGAATGGTTTCTGTTTGTTTCAGAGACGTTAAAAGAGACCCGGTTGTACCACTCACATGTCTTTCGGTATAGCGGCTTGCCCATGTATTAAGGGCTGAACCGTTTTGCTTGAAAATAGCCCAAAACAAAATGACGACGGCAAAAATGGAAAGCATGGCGCCCATCGCCGGTCTTTCGTTTTTATTACTTCGGATAAAGAGCAGGGTGTAAAAAAACAACACCGGTGTGCAGGCAAAAATGAAAGCGTCGGTAGAATTGGAATCCAGGATATATCCTTCTGTTCCTTTTATAAACCACCCGATGATGCCAAAGATGATACAGGGTAACAGTACAACAAGAAAAATTTTACCAAGTGGCATATCACCGGGTTGCAGGGGTTTCCGGGTATCATATTCTTTGTAGTGTTTGGTGCCGGATATAAAAGTGATCACGCCGATGAACATTCCTACCCCCGCCGCCATAAAAGCCGCGCCCCAGCCAATAGTCGTATATAGTGCCGCACCAAAAAAATTGCAGATAAAAGCGCCAACGTTAATACCCATGTAAAATATATTATACCCTTCATCTTTCTGCGCTTTATATTGAGGTGTTGAATAAACGTTTCCCAACAGGGTGGAAATATTGGGCTTAAAAAAACCGTTTCCGATTATCACAAGCGTCATAGATACATAAAGCATCGGCAGGTTGTGAATGCCCATCAAACAGTACCCGACTCCCATCATCAGCCCACCCATAATGATCGAGCGGCGGTAGCCCAGGTAGCGGTCAGCTATCAACCCTCCCAGGAAAGGAGTAAAAAATACCAGGGCGATAAAAGTTCCGTAGAGGCTTGCAGAATCTTTTTCATCCATATTAAATCCTTCTGTCGCATCTTTTAAATAAAAAGTAAAGATGCCGATCATCAGGTAATAGCCAAATCGTTCCCACATTTCTGAGAAGAATAAAAAAGGCAGAGCGGTCGGATGTTTTTTCCACATGAGCCAGGGGATTAAGATTGTTGAAATCGGGTTTCCTATTTAATACCATGCATCATCTTTTGCAATCTTTTGGAAAGCAGGAGTAGAATGATGCCAGCGGCGCCCGACATAAAAACAAAGAGCATGAAAAAGTCGTAAAGGTTATTCATCTCGTATCCAAGGAAGTTAGTGGTCTTGCCACCTTCTGGATAAAGGGCACTTAAGATGCCTGCCATCTTGTTTCCTCCTGCATTACCCAGAAACCATACAGCCATTAATAACGAACCGAATCGCAGGGGAGATAATTTATTAAAAAGAGAAAGACCGATCGGCGACAGGCACAATTCGCCCCAGGTATGTAACAGGTATAGGCCAGTAAGCCAAATGATGCTTACTTTAGAAGTTACACTTAAGTCCTTAACTCCATAGGCGATCCATAAATATCCGAGGGCCAGTAACAATAATCCGATCCCCATTTTATAGGGCGAAGAAGGCTGGCGCTTTCCCATTTTGATCCATATCCAGGCAAAGACGGGTGCAAAAATGATAATGAAAGCTGAATTGAATGATTGGAAATAACTCGGCGGCATATGATAGCTTCCCCAGAGGTTAAGGTTGGTTTGCTGGTCCGCAAATACACTCAGCGAAGCGCCTGTTTGTTCATAGGCGCCCCAGAAAAAGATCACAAAAAAGGCAATGATGACCATCACCCATATTCGCTGTTTTTCATTACCGGTAAGGTTCTTATCTGAAAAAATAACGGCGATGATAAAAATGAAACTGCCGGTTAACAGGTAAAATAAATAGTTGACCCTTGTATCGAGATAAAGGGCCCCGATCATAAGTGCTGCGAATGCCAGCATACCAATAATAATAACAAATGGATTGAGTGCTGCTTTAGGTGGCGCTTTTACCGTTTCATGTTCCTTACCTATGACGGGAGTATCCTGCCCGGGTGTAAGACCTAGTATTTTTCCATCCGGTGAAAGAACATATTTATCGTGATAGATCTTTTGAATGGCAACACTGATCAGCATACCAACACCGCTTACGAGAAAGGCCCATTTAAAATCGGCCGGGTTGCCGGTGTCGCCTACCGTACCGCAAATGATCGGTCCCAGCCAGGCGCCAATATTAATGCCCATGTAAAAAATGGTATAGGCCGGATCGATCCTCAGATCACCTTTTGGATAAAGCTGACCTACCAATGACGAAATATTCGGTTTGAAAAAACCATTTCCGGCAATCATAAAACCCAAACCCGAAAAAAACAGGATGTTGGACAACTCTGAAGCCGTATCATAGGTGGAAGCGCAGATAAAAAGTATAAGCTCCCCGGCAGCCATTACAAGGCCACCTACCAAAATGGATCGCTTATTACCCCAATACCGGTCAGCGATATATCCGCCTACCAATGGAGTGAGGTATAAAAGACTGATATAACTGCCATATAAGTTAGATGCAAAATCAATTTTAAAAAGCAGGGCCTTGGTCATAAAATAAAGGAGGATAGCCCGCATCCCATAATAGTTGAACCGCTCCCACATTTCGGTGGCAAACAATACATAAAGACCTCTTGGATGTTTGCCGGTTGCGGAGGATGGGCTCATATAATTAATTTTATATTTTAAATCAGAAAACTTAACCTGTAATGATGAACAAAATACAGAAATTTGACCACTCACAATTTTTTCAGGACTATCTTTATCAAACGTAGCGATATTCGCAGTTCCTAAAACCCGACGAACAAACCAAGATGCGAATTTTATTATTAGGTTCTGGAGGCCGGGAAAATGCCCTGGCCTGGAAGCTTAGTCAAAGTGTTTGGACTAACCCCCTTTATATTGCTCCCGGCAATCCCGGCACCGCCAAATACGGCGTAAATGTCAACCTCGATCTATCCAATTTTGATGCTATTGCCAAGTTCTGTCTCTATGAAAAAATAGAAGTATTATTCGTAGGGCCTGAAGAACCGTTAGTAAATGG
>JANOCH010000536.1:0-2357 GCA_031412015.1 Chitinophagaceae bacterium | reverse complement strand
AGAGGAACTGACCGAAACGGAAAAGAAATATTTTTTCTATGCAGGTACTTTTATGATTTATATGCAGGCGCTGCGATTTTTGACCGATTACCTGAATGATGATATTTATTATGGAGCAAAGTATCCGCTCCAAAATTTTATGAGGGCTAAGAACCAGTTAGTATTGCTGGAAGAGCTATTAAGAAAGAAAGATCAGTTGGAGAATATTCTCAGGGTTTAAAAAATTCAACCGGTCTGTTGGCCGGTTTTTTTATTATTATTCATACATGGAAAAGAAAACAGTTTTAGTAACGGGTGGATTGGGTTATATCGGTTCTCATACCACTGTAGATTTGATCAATGAAGGTTTTGAGGTAATTATTATCGACGACTTGAGCAATGCTGAAAAATTCATGCTGGAAAGGATTAAGGCTATTACTGGCGTCGAACCTGTCTTTTATGAAAAGGATTGTTGCGATGAAAAAGCGGTTCAACAAATATTCGATGCACACCATATTGACGTAGTAATCCATTTTGCTGCGTCCAAGTCAGTAGGTGAATCGGTAAAAAAGCCTTTGTTGTATTTCCGAAATAACCTTGGTTCGCTGATGAATATTTTGCAATCCATGCAGGATAAGCAAGTGAGTAGCCTGATCTTTTCTTCTTCGGCCACTGTGTATGGACAACCGGGACAACTTCCCGTTACGGAAGAAACTCCTTTTCAAAAAGCATTGTCGGCCTATGGCAGCACCAAACAAATAGGTGAGGAGATACTGGAAAAAGTAACCGCTACCGGCGCTATTCAAAATATTTCCCTTCGTTACTTTAATCCCGTTGGCGCCCATGCTTCTGCATTGATCGGCGAGTTGCCAAAAGGTATTCCCAATAATTTGTTCCCTTATGTTATGCAAACGGCGACGGGTACGTTGAAACAGCTAACTGTTTTTGGTAGTGATTATGATACGCCAGACGGAACCTGTTTGCGGGACTATATTCATGTAGTGGATCTTGCCAAGGCACACGTGCAGGCTTGCAAAAGATTAGTGCAACAAAAGAGTCGATCCGCATTTGAAGTATTTAACCTGGGGACCGGTAAAGGTGTTTCGGTGTTGCAGATCATCGAGGGGTTTGAAAAAATAACCGGGCAAAAATTGAATTATAAGATCGGCCCGAGACGAGCAGGAGATGCAGCGGCCGTTTATGCTGACACAACAAAGGCTAATGAAGTATTGGGATGGAAGGCGGAACTTGGTTTGGAGGAAATGATCGCATCAGCGTGGAAATGGCAGTTGAGCCTTGGGAAATGAAAAGATAAAAGCGTTTATAAGCTCGTGATGAAGAATTTAATTTTAATTATTGTTATCATTAATTCTTTCATGAAGGCGATGACCCAGGGCCGGTCTGTTCCTGTTTTTGTATCAGGTACAGAAGGTCATCTAAGTTATCGTATACCGGCGATCATCTCACTACCGAATGGAGAATTGCTGGCTTTTTGTGAAGGAAGGGTGAATGGGTGGGGTGATTTGGGTGATATTAATATCGTGATGAAACGTAGCCAGGATAACGGGCAAACATGGAGTGCTTTGCAATATGTAGCGGAGTTTGATACGTTGCAAGCGGGTAACCCGGCACCTGTCGTAGATATTACAGATCCACTTTATCCCCGGGGGCGCATTTTTCTTTTTTACAATTCCGGGAATGATCATGAGGGTGAAGTGAGAAAAGGCAAGGTCTATAAACAGTTCTGGTATAAAACATCAACCAATGCCGGCCATACATGGAGCGATCCGGTAGATATCACCACACAGGTGCATCGTCCACTTCAACCGCAGGTAAACCCTGCTTATAATTTTTCGGAGGACTGGCGAACCTATACCAACACTCCCGGTCATGCCATGCAGTTTAAATCGGGACAATACAGGGGACGAATCTTTATAGCCGCCAATCATTCCGCGGGGCCGCCACAAAACCAAAGCACGGATTATGATGCACATGGATTTTATACAGATGATCATGGGAAAACATTCCGGTTAGGCGCAAGTATCAATGTGCCCGGTAGCAATGAATCAATGGCGGTGGAATTAGGTGATGGCCGGCTGATGATGAACAGCCGCAACCAGCAAGGAGATATCAAAGCGAGGGTCGTTTCTATCAGTAGTGATGGCGGCACCAGCTGGGATACTTCTTATTTTGATAAAAATCTTCCCGATCCCGTTTGCCAGGGAAGTATTATAGGGGTGGGCAGTAAAAAAGACAAAACCATACTGGCATTTTGTAATGCCGCCGATACAAGCCGGCGGAATAATCTTACGTTGCGAATCAGCTTTGATGACGGAAAAACCTGGAACAAAAATTATTTGATCTATAAAAGTGATGAA
>JANOCH010000535.1:0-2472 GCA_031412015.1 Chitinophagaceae bacterium | reverse complement strand
ATGCAGGGATTGGCCGATGGTTATTTTGTTCTTCCCTATACCATTGGTAATTATTTAGCCGACGAAATAAGTGTAAAACCGATTGAGACCTCTCATCCGGCATTTGTGGAAGCTGAAAAAGCCGTAAGTGACAGGATAAATACCCTGATGAATATTAAAGGAAAGCAATCGGTGGAAAGTATGCACAAACGTTTGGGTAAGATCATGTGGGAGAAATGTGGGATGGCCCGCAACGAAAAGGTATTGCAGGAAGCTATTGCCGAAATACAACAATTAAAAAAAGAGTTCTGGTCGGATGTTAGAATTCCAGGTGAGATAAATGAAATGAACCCTGAGCTGGACAAAGCCAACAGGGTGGCAGACTTTATTGAACTGGGAGAGCTGATGTGTAAAGATGCCTTGAACAGGAAGGAAAGCTGTGGTGGTCATTTCCGGGAAGAAAGCCAGACTCCGGATGGTGAAGCGAAGCGTGATGATGAGAATTATAGTTATGTTGCTGCCTGGGAATTCAAAGGGGAGAGTGAATGGCAACTAAACAAAGAAGAATTGCATTTTGATGTGGCCAAACCAACCCAACGTTCTTACAAATAATTTTAAACGAACATATTCTTGTTTATGGAACATTATTTAATGAATCTTAAGTTGAAAGTGTGGAGACAAAAGAATGCGAAAACTCCGGGTCGTTTTGAATTATTTGAGGTTTCCGGTATTTCTTCTGAAATGTCTTTCCTTGAAATGTTTGATGTGCTGAATGAGAAATTGATCCATGAGGGAAAAGATCCGATAGCATTTGATCATGATTGCCGCGAAGGTATCTGCGGCGCCTGCTCCATGTATATCAATGGTCGTCCACATGGACCCTGGCACGCTAACACTACTTGCCAGTTGCATATGCGGGCTTATAAGGACGGCGACACGATTACCGTTGAGCCCTGGAGAGCTAATGCATTCCCCGTAATAAAAGACCTGATGGTTAGCAGAGATGCTTTTGATCGTATCATACAAGCCGGAGGTTATATTTCAGTCAACACGGGTAATGCTGTAGATGCCAACTCCTTACCAATCGAAAAAGATAAGGCGGATGCGGCTTTTGCGACTGCTGCCTGTATTGGATGCGGTGCTTGTGTGGCTGCCTGCAAAAACTCGTCAGCTTTATTATTCGTATCAGCTAAAGTAAGTCACCTTTCATTATTGCCACAGGGTGGCCCTGAGAAAAGAAAGAGGGTAATGAGCATGGTGGCGCAGATGGATAAGGAAGGTTTTGGATCTTGTACCAATACCGGTGCATGTGAAGCTGTTTGTCCTAAGGAAATTTCAATCACCAATATCGCCCGGCTCAATGCTGAATATATGACGGCAGGTCTGACGATTCAGTAATGATAAAATACTATTAAAATGCATATGATGCCCTGATGGTTCCCGACCACAGGGCATCTGTTTTAGATTGCTTTTTGAAACTAATGCCCGGGCCAACGGCTATATTTTTCGACAAGAAATAGCTCCAAAAGAGGTTAACTCCCGCACCAATCTCAGTGTTGCCTTCATAAATACTCATTACAGGGCCCGCGGTTAATACAATATTGACAGGCATTGCTGGCTTATAATCTATTCCTGCCGCCGCATACAAAGTAAAATAACCGCCGTATCGAAACTCGTAACCTGAAATGCTGGTTGATTTTCCTGCATGATAACTAACTCCGGCGTTGATGGCAAAGTTTATGAGTTTAGCAGTTATAGCATCATTACCATAGCGATGGGTGCTGCGGGAATAATCAGCCGTTATCCCGGCAGTGTGTGTACGGTTAAAAGTACCCATCGGAAAAGAAAAGCCCAACGCGACTGTGTTACTCATGGCTTTTGATGATTTCTTATCGGTGCGGGAACCGGTTTTTTGCGCCAGAACCCCTGTCGTAAGAATAGCTCCGGCAAGTACTAAAAAGATGGTCTTTTTCATGCGTCTGCCTCAAATTTGCCGCTTTTTCCCTGAATTAACAGCAGTTAATAATTTTAGGGCAATAAAAAGAGCCTAATTTGCGATTTTGAGAATAAACTCACTGCTATTGAATGGTTTGCGACGAATATCGCTTCTTCTGATACCTTTCATGATGACCCTCTGGAGCCAGGCCCAAAATCCAGGCTCTAATTTGCGGCTGCGGGTTTTTGCTGTCAATGCAGACAGCATCAGGTTGGACACGTTAAGCATCATTCCCCAGACATTTTCAATAGATGGCATTTCTGCACCAGACTATCGGCTGGATTTTATCAATGCGATCCTCCATTGGAATAATAAACCTGCTACGGATAGTGTAAGGATCAGTTACCGGGTGTTTTTTTATAAACTTAATCCTGTTGCACAAAGGATAAAGGCGGACAGCGTCATCAATAGCATGGCCATTGCTCCTTATGAGTTCAATAATGAATTGTCAGAAGACCAGAAAGCCATTTTCAATTTTGGTGCATTGAAGGCAGAAG
>JANOCH010000534.1:0-10486 GCA_031412015.1 Chitinophagaceae bacterium | reverse complement strand
AAATAACCATGAGCCGCGTGTATCTCTACAACTTTATACCCGGCTTTGATAGCCCTGAGGGTTGCCGTTTTGAAGTCATCGATCAGATTTTTTATATCGTCGATACTCAGAGCTACAGGTGGGATATCAGTTTGATGAAATGCGATAGCGGAAGGAGCTACTGTCTGCCAGCTTTTTTTGCCGCTTTGAATTTGTTTGCCGCCAAGCCACGGCACTTCGCAACTTGCTTTACGCCCGGCATGGGCCAATTGAATACCCATTATTGCTCCCTGTGCATGAACAAAAGAAACGATCTGCTGCAATTTCTCTATGTGCTCATCTTTCCATATTCCGAGGTCACCATAGCTAATGCGTCCTTCGGGGGATACCGCCGTAGCTTCTTGTACAATTAGCGCCGCGCCTCCTACCGCCCTTGTTCCTAAATGAACCAGGTGCCAATCACTGGCAAAACCATCTGTAGCCGAATACTGGCACATGGGAGATACCGCTATTCGGTTTTTAAAACTGGTATCTTTTATAGTAAGTGGAGAAAAAAGTTTGGCCATTTATTACTATTGAAGGATGGTGAGCAAAGATGCCATACTCTCTGTTGCATTCCGGAACTTTATCACACTAACAGGCTTGATCCTATTTTGTTTGAAGAAAGGATACGCTGTGAGGTTTTTTAATGAGAACATAAGGGCAGACCGCCATGGGTGTTTTAATTTCTGAATTCCTGGCTGATCATAAGGCCGTAGTAACCTCCATCCAATACGCCGATGCCGAGGCGGCCAAAAGAGGGGTGTAGAATATTGGCACGATGACCAGGAGAATTCATCAGGTTGGTATGTGCTATCTCAAGGGTTTGCGCCAACGCCAGGTTTTCTCCTGCAAATTTAAATAGAACGTTTGCGCCTCTCATCCGGTCGAAAGGTGATTTGCCGTCAGGACTGTCATGCGCAAAATATCCCTTTACAAACATATCGTTTGAATGAGCTCTTGCTACTACAGAAAGCTCAGGGTCTGCTTGTAAAGGTTTTAGTCCATGCTTTATCCTTTCCTCGTTTACCATTTCCAGCATTTTTATTTCAAGAAAGGGCCTGACCTTGGCTTTTTCATAAGTAAACCGCAAAGGAACTTTTTCATTGGATTCAGGATGTACCGTCAGGCTGTTCATCGTATGACGTACCGCCTGGTCAAAAACAGGAGCCAATTTTTTATTGGCCCATTCCGATTGCATCGCCAAACGGGAGGCCCATTTGCTATCGCGTGTTTCGCTGTTGATACTATCTTTAAAAGGAAATGCCAGCAACAAAGCAGAAATAACGATGGTTATGAGCCATCCATTAATGGCGCCAGGTAGTACCCCAAGAAATTTATTCACGAAATTATGATGGCCCTGTTCCGGAAGCATACGAGTGATAGCTCTTACGATCAATCCAAAAATCAGCCGGGCAACAAGCAGCGTAAGTAAAAACGAGACAGGCAACAGCCATACATTGAGATCAAATAGCTTTTCCAGCAATACTTTTGTATACCCAAACAATATATAGGCAGCGATAAAACTACCGGCCCAACTCGCCAGGTCGAGGGATCCAAGAATAAAACCGCGATGATACCCAGCCCAAACCGCGAGTAGGAAAATCACTAACAACGCAAGGTCAACCCAATTCATACCTAAAATTTTGAAATAGTTAGAAAACAAATAACATGCCTGTACAGGCTGCTCTTATTTTCTATTTCAAAAAACAAATTTTTTCAGGATATGGTATAAGGAAATTGTTAATGTTGAAGGGTAAATAAAAAGTTATCAGCGGCATTTCGACGGGTCGTTTTTAATGTAGTAGCTTTTGTAGCTTTTTGATTTTGGATCCATGCAGCCTTCAAGATTAAGTAGCTCAATATTCCTGAAATCAATAGGCTGGCCTTCGCTTTGCAAAGCAATAAAACCTTTGTTCACTAATTTGCCATCCTGCTTTTGAGCGGTATCGAAGCGGTTAACTACGGTTCCACCGATCTGCGGTTGTGAATATTGCAGGACGGTATCCCCATTGATGATATGCGTGATCAGTGAATCACCCAGTACGATCAATTCGGCTTTTACCCACTGATCTCCGGTATAAGTTTTCGAGCGTGAATCAATGCAATGGCGTGTATCCAGTTTCCCGTTATACACAATATGGGTACCCGGGGAACACATATTTCCGGTCGATCGGGGTTTGCCATCATTCAAGCCACCCAGGAACTGCATTTCAATTGAGATGGGCCAGTCCTGCTCCTTCGGCATAGTATGCGGGTCCTGGGAGTGATACATGACACCGCTGTTTAGTATAGTATACTCGGGTGCATCTTTTCGCCATTCGCCGGTGAACCGGTATTCCATTTTAAGATGATAGTAAGAAAACGGTTGTTTGAAATAAAGGTGACCAAACTGCTCATTAAATTTATCGTATTGATCGTAGCGTACTTTAATGATGCCTTCTTCTACCCTGAATGTATTGCCATAGTTCACACCTGTTTCGTGATGCTGAATTTTTACAAACCAGTCATTGATGTCTTTGCCATTAAAAAGTGGGATCCACTCTTGTTTTGAACTTTTAACCTGTCCGTTGAGTGAGGGGATGCAAAAAAATAATGAAACAGCCAGAGTATAAAAAGTGCTGGTGCTGAACGGTGAAAAAAGTCTTTTTTGCATGTTTTTTATTGTGTGGGTTGAAAAATAAATTTTTTTGACGGTAAACGCATTGTATTTGTGCAGTTTAAAAATTTGCGGGTTCCCGCATAAAACTAAGGATAAACACCTTAATTTTTTGGGGAGAGTTACTTATTGTGCAAATAATTACTATTTTGTCGGGCAAACCAAACCTATTTAAACTAATACTCCCACATGGGATATATTTCTCAAATATCAGGGCCACGTCTTCTTTATCGCAAGATCAGCTTTTTAAGGTTAACTGAATTTCTAAAACTAATAAGAAAGAAATTGTTGTCGATTTTACATAGAGTAAAAGACATAGGCGTAACTGCCACCATGAATGACCATGAAAAAAGTAAGTTGGGCAT
The DNA here is from genome assembly GCA_031412015.1 of Chitinophagaceae bacterium. Taxonomy (GTDB): domain Bacteria; phylum Bacteroidota; class Bacteroidia; order Chitinophagales; family Chitinophagaceae; genus Terrimonas_B. Next base: position 7,444 of record JANOCH010000534.1, on the reverse strand, counting down.
TTTTAACCACCTTAACTTTTTCCAGCTTATTACGGGTGTTGTGGTAACAATCTTTGGCATCATCTGCGGCGGTAAGATCCAGGTGAGCGGTTGGTTGCTGGCTTGTATGCCTCCATTGACAAGTGTCGTTGTTCTAATTTTAAATAGCCGCCGGAAACACCAGGAGGCAATACTGGTTTACTTTATTTTTTATCCTGTTTTTACCTGCCTCTGCTATATAAACGGTATCAATTTTGGTGTTGAACTTTCTTTTATTCTGTATGGTATCCTTGCCGTATTCTTTATACGGGACATTGGGTACATGATATTTTCTATCAGTTTTTCGATGATCAGCTATTTTATCCTGGCGGTCGTTTTAAAAAATTATCCTTACCAGCTGGAGCAGATCAACTTTGTCGCGTATATTATTAACCAGGTATTGGCCATACTCTATATATTCTATGGATTGTATCTTATAAAAAACGAGAATGCGAATTACCAGGCGAGTATGGAGATCAGTAATGAAGCATTGCTAAGGAATAATGCGGAGAAGCAAAAACAGACGGAAGAACTTGATCAACTGAACTCGCTAAAGAATAAATTATTTTCTGTTATTTCTCACGACCTCAAAGCCCCGATGTATGCCCTGCGCAATCTTTTTGATGATATACAAAAACAGGACATGCCGGCAGAGGAAATAAAGTCATTGATCCCGGATGTTAAAAATGATCTCAATTATACGGTTAGCCTTATGGATAATTTGCTGCAATGGGCTAAAAGCCAGATGCAGGCGCATACCGTGCATCCCCAGCCCATCCGTATAAGGGAGTTAATTGACGAAGTACTGCATGTATTGTACCTGCAGGCAGAAGCCAAGAAGATTCGGATTGAGAATAAAGCCGTCAATGGTGTTAGTGCCTGGGCCGACAGGGACATGATCAACCTGGTTTTGCGAAACCTTGTCTCCAATGCGATTAAATATTCGCCCGTTGGCGGCCAAATTTTCATTGGTGCGGATGAGCGACTGTCTACCGCCGAGGTGTATGTAAAGGATGCTGGTAAAGGAATCACCGCTGAAGAAATGCAAAAAATAGAAGGCCAGGAATTCTACACCACAAACGGCACCGTACAAGAGCAGGGAACCGGACTTGGCCTTATGCTGTGCAAGGAGTTTTTGGTCAAAAACAAGGGACAGCTTCGAATTGAAAGCGAGCCTGGAAAAGGCAGCATATTTACTTTTATTTTACCAAGGAAAAATTAACCACTCCTAGCCCGTAAATTGGGGAAAAAATTGCTTAACAAATTAAACTGATTATTTTCTTCCCACCTTTCTTGCTATTACAATTACGATCACTATCACAAGAGCAACCAGGAAGAATGCCCACCACATACCGGCTTTAAAGATGGTTTCTATGGCTCCGCATCCAGAGAAGAGCATCGTAGCTAACAAAAAGAGGAAAAATTGAGTTTTTTGCATGTATTTTCTTTTTTATAGGAAGTAATAATGTATACGTAAAATCAAGTACTATACCACTTTTCAATACAGCGGTCACCACGAACTTCGTAAGTTTACGAACACCGGTAAATGATGCCAGCAGCGATTTTTAAAAATGAAAACCCCATAAGGATTTGAATGTTTGAATTTTTTTTATAGTTTCGTTCTCTGCTTCTATGATTTACGACTTCTAATCCCGACAAGGGACTCCTGTAAAAAACCTCAGCCCAGTAAGTATATGATTACCGAAACTATTTATGCTGAGACTTTTTACTATACTCGTACTCTCTTGTTTTGCTGTGTGCCTTGCAAAGGCACAAGCACAAGTTCCTTCGTTTTCCATTGACGATCTGCTGACCTTATCTTCAATGAGCCCCAAGAAATTTGATCATTACATGAGTGAGAAAGGATTTTTATCCGGAGGCAGAACCATTCAGGACGATGCTACGGCGCTCACTTTCTTAGGAAAGCAACAGGTGAATCCCGAAGATTCTTTTTTGCACAGCAGAACCGTTAATCTTTATAAAAAGGAAAACGCTTTTTGTTTTGCTTTTCACACTACTTCTTACGAGGAATTTATTGAAGGAAAAAATCGCTTGAAAAAGGCCAATTTTTTTTATGCGGAAAGTAAAGATACCAGCCAGGAAGTTCCCATGCTGTTTCAGCATAAGAACATTACCATACACACCAGTAAAGAAATCGAAGAGGGAAATCCTGTATACACCTTTCTGTTAAAAAAGAAAGTACTGCCCAGTATTGTCACCCGGTTTGCGGAAGATCTGTTGATATTTGATTCTCATGAGTACCTCACGGCTTATTTTGGTGAAGCGAATGTCAAGAAAGATGTTTATTATTTTTCGGAGAAAAAATTTAAAAAGTGTTCGGTTTTATTTGGTAATAGCAATCGCCAGGTGGTGTTTGTATGGGAAGATGAAGATAACTTATCCAAACTTTCCTATATCGTCATAAGCGGCGTTATGCCAACTGGCGAGGGCCTGCCTTTCAATGATAACATCGGCCGCAACATATGGTCATTCAAAAGCGGTATTTATTGCGGGATGAGTATCAGGGAGCTTTTAGAGATCAATAAAAGAGATTTTAAATTCTTTGGGGTCGAGTCTGATTATTCCATGATGATAGAACCGGAAAATACAGGATATATTGACTTTAAAAGAGTAGGCGTCATGCTCAGTTCACTGGATGGAACCAGCCTCCCCTTGCTAAAAAAGCAGAAGGTAAGCGCTGAGGAAGCAATTGAAAATCACCTTGCCCTCCATGTTTTTTATATCATGCTAACACCGTAATACCACAGCGCTTCAACGGCTACTAAAGATATTTGTAACCGGTTTCGTCCTGCCTTCCTTTATTGCTCCTGCCATTCATCAAAAAGACAGGATGCATGCAGCAGGTTTTTTCTATTTTAAGCAATATGTACAAAGATCATGAGACGCCCCGGTTCTGGCTCAACTATGGTGAGGCATTGCGCAGTTATGTTCAAAAGACAATAACTGACAAGAGTTCAGTGGAGGATATTTTGCATGAGGTATATCTTAAGATTTTCTGCTATTGCAGGCGATATGATTTTTGTTGTGATAAAGCAGGTGTCAAAAATCTTCGTTCCTGGGTGTTCCGGGTTTGTCACAATACGATCATTGATTTTCAGAAAGAGAAGGCGAAGTATAGATTTGATAGCGACTGGTCGGAAGTTTTACAGGATAATGCAGGCGTTTCGGTTGAAGAAAGCCGCGTAATGCTCGAAGCACTTATCAAAAACCTGCCAGCAAAATATGCGCAAGCGGTTTATTATGATTCGGTATTGTCATTGAACCAGGCTGCTATTGCCACCAGGCTTGGTCTTAGCCTTTCTGCCACAAAATCCCGGATTCAGAGGGGGAAAAAAATGTTCCGGGAAATTTACATGCAACATTTGTAAAAAATAGTTTCTCCTTTTTGCGTCTTTTCCAGGGTTTCCAAGTCTTGGGATATAAATAAATATATCTCCCATGAAAAGGAAATCTGTTTTGTTATCACTTTTGTTGTTAATAGTCATTGTTGGCAGTAAGGCACAAAGCGCTAAATACAACCCTCGCCAGGCCAGCCCGCCTGCTGGTCATTACAGTGATCTCGGCCAGCTTGATGCAAGGCCTGATCCGCTTTTCCGTTGGATGGATACAATAAAGTTTCCCGCTAAAGATGTTACGACCGGAATCCTTGCGGCTACAAAAATGAGGACGGTTTATCTTATTGAAGATATTTCTTCGTTATTAGAACTACCAGCGCCGCCCGCAAATAGTTCAGCACAAACACGGGCGGAACTTGCCTACCTGCTGGAGTTACAGGCTAAAAGAACACCTGTTGAAATTGCCAGGTATAAAAAGCTGGCAGGTATATTTCACAGCCCCAATAATTTCAATCCTTACGATCCTGACTATGATCGTAATTTTTCAAGCCTGTTTCATATTGGTAGTCCGATGGGTAACTGGTTTACCTATCGAGATCTTCCATTAACGGCGCAATTTTTATCCGATGTCTATCGTGATGCTACCTACTACTTTTTTAAACAGAAGCTTTCCATCAAACGTCCAAGACCTTATATGCTTGAATCAAAATTGAATTTCCTGGAAAAACCACCTCATCCCTCTTACCCCAGTGGTCATTCTGCGGCTTCTTATATCAACGCATATATCATGATGGAGATCGTTCCCGAATTAGCGGATGAATTTTTAAAGATGGCCGCTGAAATGGCTTATTCCCGGGAAGTGATAGGTGTGCATTATCCAGGTGATTCAGAAGTATCAAGGGTTTGGGCGAGAAGATTTGTCAATGAATTATTCAGTAAGGAGAAGTTCCGGCTTGATTTTGAAAAAGCTAAAAAGGAAATTCTTGACCGAAAGAAAATAGCTGCGGCAAGTCTCATTAGAAAAGAACATAAAAAAGAAGACCATTCCTCTTGCGACTCATCATGCAGTAATTCTTGCACGGAGTCCTGTAATTCAGACTCATCCTGTTGCAGCGATCAATAAAATGAAATGTAAAAAGTAAGCCCTGATCGCCAGGGCTTACTTTTTCTAAAATATTGTAATGACCGCGTAGTACCCGAAATAACTATTCAACTTTGGTGATCTTTAAAATATTAGTGGGCAGATGCAGATGCACCGGAGTACTACCTGTACTTACCACTATTTCCCCCGGTTTCAAAAAGCCGCGTTCTTTAAGAATCACGATCTGGTCAAAGAAAATATCGTCAAGGCTATCTTCTTCGTCGTAATAGAAAGCCCTTACGCCCCAACTCAGGCTCAGCTGATTAACCAGGTGGCGTTTCTTGGTGAAAATATATAATGGCGATTTGGGTCGATAGCTGCTTAGCATGAAAGCCGTATACCCGCTTTGCGTCATACCGATCAGCGCATTCGAAGAAATATCGCTCGCTATCTTACAGGCATTATAGCAAATGGCATCGCTTAGAAAAGAAGGGGAGTGCGCAAGCGGTGTAAGATCCTGTTCCCTGTCATAGCGGTATTCTGTCCGTTCTACTTCCATGATGATCTTTCGCATGGTTTCAACAACAAGCGTGGGATGCTGACCGGTTGCCGTTTCCGCACTTAGCATAACTGCATCAGTACCTTCCAGCACGGCATTGGCTACGTCTGTAATTTCGCTCCGGTTTGGTTTCACCCTGTCAATCATACTCTCCATCATCTGTGTGGCGACGATCACAGGCTTTCCGCGGTGAATACATTTGCGGATGATATCCCGTTGGGCCATGGGTACTTTTTCTACCGGCAATTCAACTCCCAGGTCCCCACGAGCCACCATTACGCCGTCAGACTCGACAATGATATTTCGCAGATCGGCTAAAGCAGAAGGCATTTCAATTTTTGCCATCACTTTTACGGAGCTTTTCCTGTCAGCCACTAACTTTTTCAGGTTGATAATATCCTCCGCTTTTCTCACAAAAGATAAAGCCACCCAGTCCAATTCATTCTTCACGATAAATTCAAAGTCTTCAAAATCTTTCTCCGTCATGGCCGGCAACGAAATGGCCGTGTCAGGCAGATTAACTCCTTTTTTTGGAAGTAAAATGCCTCCATAAGTCACCCTGACCTTTACATCACCGGAAGGAGTAATATCAGAAACGACAACTTCCAGTTTACCATCATCGATCAATATTTTTTCGCCAATATTTAAATCATTATGAAGATTGGGATAGGAGATATAGATACGGTCCTTGGTACCAACGACTTTTTCCTTGGATGTAAATGTGAGTATGTCCCCTGGTTCTATTTTCAAGCCCCCGTTTTCAATTTCACCTACCCGGAGTTTTGGTCCCTGCAGATCAGCCAGGATAGCGATGTTATAAGGCTCGGTTTTATTGATCTTACGGATCTGCTCAATGATCATTGCTTTATTTTCATGCGATCCATGTGAGAAGTTCAAACGAAAAACATTAACCCCTGCTTTTACGAGTTCAAGCAGTTTATCGTAGGTATCGCAGGCGGGGCCAACGGTGGCAACAATCTTTGTTTTATGATATGTATGTTCAATACCGGCGTCCCTGTCCATTTCAGTATGAAAATACTTTTCTGCTTTTTTAGCCATTTTGTAATCTGATTAAGTGGAAGTTTTTTAAAAGATCTTTGTTGGACGAAGGTATATCAGGTGGCAAGGATCTTTACGATCTTCATCCATTCCTGTCCTATTTTTTGTTTTTCCTTTACCGCTTTTTCAAGTGGCGTATAATGAATTTTATTATTGATAACGCCAACCATTACATTCTTCCGGCCAACCAGCAGACTTTCTACTGCATAATAGCCCATGTGGCTGGCGACAAGCCTGTCTTCGCAGGTAGGTGAGCCGCCACGCTGAATATGGCCGAGTACACATATCCTGACATCCGCAGCGGGCAACCTTTTTTTAATTATCTCTGCAAGACCGCTGGCGCCTCCCGCTTCATCAAAACCTTCGGCTACCACTATCAGGTTAACCAGTTTTTTGCGTTTTTCTTTTTCAGTCAATGACGCTATGATCGCTTCTATATCCGTTTTGGTTTCCGGGATCAGGATATTTTCCGCCCCGGTTGCTATACCGCTGTGTAAGGCGATGTAGCCGGCATCCCGTCCCATTACCTCCACTATAAAAAGACGATCATGTGCATCCATGGTGTCCCTGATCTTATCAATGGCACTGATCGCAGTGTTAACGGCGGTATCAAATCCAATGGTTACATCGGTACCTGCCATATCTTTATCAATGGTACCCGGCAGACCTACGCAGGGGATATCAAATTCAGCGCTGAATTTTTGGGCGCCCCTGAAGCTACCATCACCGCCAATAATGACCAGGCCGTCGATACCTCTTTTACTAAGGTTGGCATAAGCCTGTTTCCTGCCCTCATGCTGCATGAATTCTTTGCACCGGGCGGTTTTTAAAATAGTACCTCCCCGTTGAATAATATTTGCCACTGACCTTGACTCCATTCTGAAAATATCGTCTTCCAGCATTCCCTGGTATCCCCGCATGATGCCATATACTTCCAGTCCATGGTGTATGCCTGTTCGAACAACCGCCCTGATGGCCGCATTCATGCCGGGAGCATCTCCTCCTGATGTAAGAACTCCTATCCTGGTGACTTTATTTGACATTTATATTACAGATAACTATTTGGATTAAGAATATTTAAAATATAGCCGGAAACATTGATAATTCCACGGCTAAGTGTCAAAAATAAGAATTTGTTTCGATTGTGTGTGTTAATGACACTTTCATAATTGCTTTTCAGACAAATAAGCGTTAGTTGTTAATTAAAAATTCTATGTTGAATTGGCAAGGCTGCAGCTGGTTTTGTTCACAATATGATATTATAATTAATTGATTACTTGTCCTGAGAAGTTTCGTCCAATTATACATATACCTTGTTGATTGCCCGCGATCTTTCCCTGCGACTATTGACGGCCATTTTTTTATGATCGA
>JANOCH010000533.1:0-4970 GCA_031412015.1 Chitinophagaceae bacterium | reverse complement strand
CAATTGGTTAAACGCTGCCTGCAGATCATTGGCCAACCTTTTATTACCCTGGGCATAGGTTTCAGAGAGCAGCAGGTTCGTTTGATCTTTCTCCGCTTTACCAAAATAATAAGCCATCGATGCGATAATAAAGGCGTTGCGTTCTAATTGGGTCTGGTCTATTTGCCACAGATCATCGTCTGAAGAATGTATATAATAATCATCCCAGTTGATCAATGCAACCGAAGGAACACCTATAGCTCCCTCTACAAAATTCAAATTGTCCGATGCGTCGAAGAAGGGCACAAAACGTGCTCCAAATCCTTCATGCGTGCCACGGGCTGCATAAATGGGCCGGGAATGCGGCCTTGGCAATCCTCCCATCCGACCCGCAGTAATAAAAGGATTATTGGTTTGTATCACAAAGGTGCCGATACTTTCAAATACTGCATCGAGATAGGTAGTGATAGAATGCGGGGCATAGATCAGGTGCTGAATACGGCTGCCGATGGATTGTTTGGCCCCAACCATATCCTGGTGAAGATTCAACAGGAACTTAGCAGGTTCCTCCGGATGATCTCTGAAATAACGATACTCAGAATATATTTCATCCGTCCACATAAAACGAATGTCACGAAGCGGACGTTTGATTTTTCCTTCGGCTATCAGCTTGTTCAATGTCCGGGCGATTTCAAGCAGGTTGGCCGATCCGCTACCATCATCATTGGCCGACCCCTGTTCTTCCTGCAGATGGGCCGTCAATATGATCTGCTGATCATGCCAGGCAGAACCTTTGATCCATCCTTCTACAAAGCCAGTGCGGCCCGGCGCTTTTCCAATCACTGTATTGACTTTCGCATGCACCACTACTTTGCCCCCCATTATTTTCTTACCCGTAGAAAAGAAATCTTCCGATGAATTTGACAGCAACATTTTCTTTAGCGTTTCACCTTCCCTTGGTGGTAGGTTGAATGCAAAAGTTCCCTGCTTTCCTTCAGGTGGAGTAACAGGAATGCGTGTCCACGCTACCTGGTCCGGAAAATCCATAGGGCTTTTTCCTTCGGAAGTGGTGAAGGAAATAACGCCGACCGCTCCCTTTGCCCATACGGCGTTTCTTACCGCTGTTGTTGGATTGCCGTTGATCAATACGATTTTTCCTTTGACGTCTGTACGTTCAATGTCTTCTGGTTTACCGGTTCCTATCCAAACTACTTCGGCGGTGATATCTGCCGTGTGGCTTCCATCCGCGAGGAAAACCGCATGATCTCCTATATCCGCCAGTTTTATTTCTATGGGATCTACCATCCAGAGCTCGGCGGATTTAGCTGTATAATTCGGGCCTTCCAGTGTTTGTTCTATAAAACGAACCTCTTCAAGGCCAGCCAATTTTGCCTGCTCGATTACATAATCCGATGCTTTGAAAAAGCCATCCATTCCGGAATCACGGTGCCATTGGGTAAGAACACGGATCTGCTCAAATGCACGATCACCGGAAAGCTCATTGATGAGCATTCTTATTTCCGCATCTGTTAAAAACGGAGTTTCCTGGGCGTAAGATTTTGCAATCGTAGCCCAAAACAAAAGAGTGTAAATGATCTTTTTCATGTGATGTACCAATTGACTGGTTAGGATGGTTATTTAAATGATGATACAGCGTATATCATTGCCAATAGACTAACACAGGAATTAAATCCGTGCCTGTCTGAAAGATAGGCAAAATGTTTTAGGCCTAAACTAAACTTCAAAATACAAATGATAGTGCCTGCTGCAATTGGGATTGAATGATGCATTGCAATAAATACATTGATTTCCCGACTGCATGTATTGTTCAATGGTCAATTCATTTTTACATACTCCGCACAGGATAGCTTTTGTTTCGTATTCATCTTTATTCCATGGGTGCGCTGGATGGTCAGCTTTTTCCTCATGACATTGGTAGCAGGGATAATATTCTTCGCAGCATTTGAATTTTATCGCAATGATATCAAGGGCTGAATGATAATGTATGCAACGGGTGTTGCCATCTACCAGTTGTCCATGAATTATTATGTCTGCTTGTTTACCCGTCATGAAGTTTTAATTTTTAGATACGAATAAGATCAGTAAGAAACAATGTTAGACGTTGTCATTTGGTTGCGGCGACAAAATTTTTATTCAAGTAAAAAGGAAAAATTAAAACTAATGTTTACAGCAGGCGTCACCAATTATCATAGTGCTGCCACCCCGTTACTTTTCAATTGTTTTTCTGCAGCTTCTTTTCCTTTTAATGATAGTAGCCTGTTGGGAGCGTAACGAAGTGATGTTTCAAATTGTGTCAATGCTTCTTTGGCTCTGCCTGTTTCCAGTAACCATTCGCCATACATCTCAAAGGTTGGTTTGGCAATAGCAGGAGGACCATACGAATAACCGGCGCTTGTTTGCAGCGCCGTGGCCTGTCGTAAATATTTTTCAGTGGCAACTGCATTTTTATTCAGCCATGCCCGCATAGCTCTCAACTGCATTTCCATCGCTTCGGATTCCTGCAGGTCAGTTACCGTTGCCATAGAACGGCCGATATTTCCGCATAATCGGATGCCCTTATCTGATGCTTTGGATGCTTCTGCTAATCTTTCACCCGCCAGTTGCAATATCACCTTATCCAACCCTGCTGCGCTGCCCTTATGATATTCGCTCATACCTTCTGCAAAATAATTTCTTGATCTCGCCACGACATTCAAATCGTTGTGCTGGATAGGAATGTCCATGATCGCTTTGCTAAAGTCATTGGTTTCGGCGAGGTAAGTTGTTTTCATCAGTATCATATGGGCTCTTGCACGGGGGCTTGATTTTTCACCACTATATTTTTGTACGCTATCGATCATCGCCCTTGCTTTTTCTTTATGACCTAATTGCAGTTGACCATATTGCAGCCAGTGATAGGAATGATAGCCCAATGCGTCATTGTCTAAATTTTTTCTTTTTTTCCGGGCCCAGTCTGCGGCCCACGAAACTTCATTGCTGCTGACCACTTTATCCCATAAGCCCAATGCAAGGTAAGTATGGGTGGGCATGTGCAACGCGTGACCGGCGCCGGGAGCCGTCCTGGCATAGTTGTCGGCCGTGACCAACGCCTGTGCGGCATGTTGTGGATCGTCCAGTGCATGAATGATATAATGTAAAGCACCCGGGTGTTTGGGATTGCGTTGTAATATTTCATTGCCGATCACTGCCGCTTTTTCCAGGATGCTTATTTCTTTTTCGGTAGTGCCCCATCCATTCAAAGCAAGACTATAAAATGCAGCCACTTCATCATTGCCCTTATATTTGTTGTACAGAAATTCCATATGCATGGCATAGCTGCTGTCGCGTTCTGCTTTGTTGCCTTTGCCATACAGGATATTAATGCCGGCTACAAAATCCTTTTCCAAGGCTGTTTTTGCTTTGGCAATTCTTTCTTCGGGGGTGGGGGCGAGTGCAGACAATACTATTTTGCCTTTGTCAAAATCCTGTTCCTGCCATAGCGGGTGATTGTAGCTCATGGCTTCTCCCCAATAAGCCATGACAAAACCGGGATCGATCTTCTGTACTTTTTGAAATTCTTCTGCTGCATCTACATATTCAAAACTGTGCAGCAGTAACACCGCTTTTTCGAAAACAGGCTGTGCTTCTTCTTTGCCGGTTACCGTGAAATGGATATCACCTAACTGGTCTTTGGAATTATTTTTCTGCGAAGAACAACCGGCAGAGATTAATGCCACCAGGATCATTAAAGCGGGAAAATGTTTTGACGGGAGCATGGCGCCTAAGTTTAGTGACGGTAAAATTACTCAATTGTCATCGATCCGGTTTCCATGAGAAGATTATTTATTAAGAGTTGCTTTGTTCCGGTTATTGTTTAAGCTACTCCGATTCCTTGTCGGGCTTAGATTTTAGTACACAAATCACAGCTTGTCATTCTGCAAAAGAAAAACACGGGTGAGGATTTAATATAGTTGAACAAAGAATGTGTCATTTCTTTCGTTACACAGTTCCTGGTGCAGCGGCTCGTCCCAAAATTACACCTATCAGTAAAAAAACTACCGGGGCTATTACTGCATAACCGATGATCCCGATATTCCTGATTTGCATGTTTGCCAATGGTACGCCGATCAATCCTGCAAGACTCAGTATACCGCAGATAATCATAAGTGTTCTGACTATTTTCTCCAGCTTCCCTCTCCTGAACACCGGTGCGGCCAGGAGAATGGAAATGGAAAAAAACCAATCCCAGGCAAGTATATCCAGCGCATAGGCAACCGACGGCCACCTGAACGATAAGAAAAAAGAAAACCCTCTTGATTCTCCGGTGTCAACTTGATGGCCAACTGCCAGGATAACAAAGTGAACGATGGAAGTAATACAAGCCATAATGACCATAAAGCAAACCGCCGCAAGACTGTATACCTTATGTTCAGGAGAGGCGTAAGCATGAATGGCAACAGTAGCAATAACCATTAACGATGCGAGCAGGATTGTCAATAATTCCATGATGGTGAAGTAGGGATCACCGATTGGAACATGGGGAGACTCAAGGGAGAGCAACCCGAGCAATGTTGTTATGGCGTAAATGATGCCCAATATAAATATCGCCCGGCATGCTGTCTTTCCAACCAGGCGAAAACGTGAAGTTGAATTTGAACTACTGAGAGGCATAACAGCAAGGTACTATTTACTTGTATGTGACATTCTTACTACATGGCGGTAGTGATACCACCTAACCCTGACGTTCGACGAGTTATTTTAGTGAACACCGGCTGAAATACAAATATTTTACCAATTGACAATTGTTTACCGGGAACTGCGGTCGAATAAAACCTTTTTCTCATATTGTTTTTGCAAATCGCTTAATTCGGTATCATACCCGGCCTGGTCATTAAAGGCAGCGGGGTTGTATGCATCCCCGGGTTTGTGTTTATCATGCAGATTAAACTGGCCGGCATGGGAGGCAAGCCATATATCGAAAGAGATATTTT
>JANOCH010000532.1:0-33470 GCA_031412015.1 Chitinophagaceae bacterium | reverse complement strand
AACCACTATGATGGTGGCTAAACGAATGGTGGACCATACGCTAAGAAATGGATGGGACGCTGCTAAGGGAGGCTTTTGGGACGAAGGGTATTATTTTAAAGACAACAAAGATATTTCGATAATCAGGAACAGTAAGAACTGGTGGGCACAGGCCGAAGCATTAAATACACTTCTGCTAATGGCAGATCATTTTCCCGGTGATGCCATGGATTATTTTCAGAAATTCAAACAGCAATGGCAGTATATTCAATCTTACATTATTGATCATAAATACGGAGACTGGTATGCAGAAGGATTGGATACAAGACCCGAAAGCAAAAAAGCATTAAAAGGGCATATCTGGAAAGCTACCTATCATCAGTTGCGAGCATTGTCTAATTGTGTAAAAAGCTTGCGGAAAAATGAGTAACGCCTACCGTTTTTCCCCATATGTGGACCAAATCCACCTGCATACTTTCAAACTATTCCGGTTCTCACTATAGTTTAGACATTCAGGGTATGGTTATTGATTCATATTGGAGCACATTAAAACAACATGAAATGACCAATCAAAAACAATTCGGCGTGTGGATGGATACACATCAAGCCACAATAGTAGGAAGCGAAAATGCCGAAACGGGGTCGCTGGTAATAGTGGCCCATATAAACGGGGAACTAGTTTCCCCAAGTCCCAGTCAAAAGAATGAACAGAATCAAAAGAAAATGCTTCAGGCGAAATTTTTTAAGGAAATAACCACGCATCTGCTGAATGCCACGCATCTTCATGCAACCGGTACGGGCCAGGTGCAGGAGCAGTTTATTCATTATTTGGCACAAACCCCTCAATTTAAAAACACAAAAACTGAAGAATCCACGTCAAATAAGATGAGTGACGAAAAATTACTTGCATTTTTTTCAGATAAATTGAATTAGACCGAAAAGCCGGAAATTTTCGTAGTCTGTATTCATACAGCTACGAATTTTTTTTCTTTTGCACTTTCAAATATGGCCTCTATCACTTTCATATTATTTACGGCGTCCTCCAGGGGTGTTGGTACCGGCTCATTATTCAATATAGCCTGCGAGAAAAGATCGCACTGGATCGTATATTGATTGGCTGTATCCAAAATGATTTCCTCCGAACTGTCTTTAGTATGCAGCCAAATCCTCGTTGGCTTATCAGTTGGTGCATTAAAAGGGATCTCAATTTCTATCCGGGCTTTAGTCCCTAAAATATTGACCCGCTGGTAAGGAGCCAATTGAGTAGAACAGGTAAATGTTGCTGTTCCGTATGAAAAATCAAGAATACCGGAGGCCATTCGGTCTGTCTGTAATACAGGATCGAATTCTACATTTCCTGACACCCTAAGCGGCTCTTCGCCAAAAATGAAACGGGCAAGAGAAACACAATAGCAGCCGATATCCATCATTCCTCCGCCGCCCATTTCTTTCTGATTCCTGATATTGGCGGGATCAGCATTGTAGTAGGAAAAGAAAGATTGAATGGTTTTCAATTCACCGATCGTACCATCAGTTGCCATCTTTTTCGCAAGCTGCCATTGCGGATGTAAGCGGTACATAAAAGCTTCCATTATTTTTATTTCCGGGATTTGCTCTGCCGACAACAGCAATTGCGCTGCTTCAGCCGATGAAAGCCCGATTGGTTTTTCACACAATACATGCTTGCCGGCCTTTGACGCTTTTATGGACCATTCCACATGCAAATGGTTGGGCAAGGGAATATAGACCGCATCAATTTGCGGGTCGCCGAGCAACTTCTCATAGGAGTCATAAACCACAGGAATTTTCAGCTGATCCGCCACTAATTCTGCGTGCTTTTTATTTCTTGAAGCAATAGCTACAACATCACAAAACTTGCCGGCCTGCATGGCCGGAATCACTTTTTCTCTCCCGATCTTTGCGGTGCTTAATATACCCCAGCGAACTTTTTTCATACAGTTGTCTTTATAGAGGTAAAGTAATATTTGTTCCACTGATAGCCAATTTTATTCTTTCACCAATGCTTCTTTAAAGTCAATACAACATAAAATGGCCATTTATTCGTTTTAGAATCATGCCCGCGATAAAATTTCTTTTATGGATTGGCTTTATAGCATTTTTGCTTTTGCTTACCAAGAACATTTTGTTTAAAAAACATCCCGGTTATTATAAAAATAGTTTCAGAAAGGAATACCGGCGCTACAGCATAAAACAAGGTTGGGATAGGGCAAATACAAAACCGTTTTCCACTATTAAACTATTTTACAACAGCCGGAATTTAAACGCTGAATATAAACAGAACAATCTTTTGGGTAACCTGCTGGGCTTTGTTCCGGTAGGGCTGCTACTACCCCTTCTCATTCCTTTTTTCCGTAAAGGTATCTATGTTTTACTGGCAGGTGGTTTTCTAAGTCTCGGTTTTGAAATGATGCAACTGTTATTTGGTCTTGGTATATTTGATGTGGATGATATCGTATTGAATACAGCAGGTTGTTTTATTGGTTATATCATCTATTGGTTTTTCAACAGGATTTTAAATTTACAGGATAGAAAACCGGCTGCTGCCACACGGGGTCATAATAATAACCTATAGCGGTAAATATTTTTTCAATAGTTCAATACCCTTTCTGATCTCTTCGCGGCCGTTTGATTCTATTCCATACCAGCCTTGGTAGCCGGATTCTTTACTCAAGTTGATCATCTTAGCTGTTAATTCCTCGGTAGGCTGGTTTCGGTATGACATTCCTTTAGCCCAGGGTAGTGTTTTTTGCAAATAACTATAATTATCAAAATCAGGAACGGGCTCCCGCCAATCCGGATAAATACCGAAGGCCGGATCCTTTACTTTATTCATTAATGACACCATCCAGTCTGGATCATTCGATAAACCACCATGGTTTTCTATAACAATATTAACTTTAGCGGGTCCGGCATAATCAAGCAGCATATGATAAGATTCTGCTGCCCACTTCAGCGCTTCTGTTTGATCAACCTTTTCTGGTCCCCGGCAATTTGTACGTATAGCATGACAACCGAGGTAATTGGCAATATCCACCCACTTCCTGTGGTTGATCTCAAATTGCTTGCGACCCGCTTTGGTTGCCTCACATCCATCGCCTTCATCATCTACCATGATCAACAACATCTTCACTCCGCAAGCGACGGCATTTTGTTTTAATTTTTTCAGGTATCCTTCCGTAGGAACTTCAAAGAAGGTATTTACAAATTCAATTCCGTCAAGATCAAAATCTTCACGGGCTATGCGCGGAAAATCGAGATTGTTCCACTTACCCGCCTGTATTTCTTCAACCAAAGCCCATTGAGCCAGCGATATACCAGATGTATTCATTTGATCAGGTAAGATTGTACTTATAAATTTACTAGCAGAATTTGCAACTATAACTATAATTAAATTCCTAATGATATTATACGGATCTGCATTTCACAGAATACAACTTCATCATCAACTAAAGCGCTTCATGATTTCCCTTGCGGTACTTATATAGAGACCTCCAAATAAAACGGCATGTACCAATATTGGATAGAGCTGCGTAAGTGGCAGTCGTTCCAGCCAATGCTTTTCAAGGGGATAAATACTATTGTAGCCATCATAGAAGCGCTGATCAAATCCACCAAATAATTTTGTAATGCCAATATCCATTTCACGATGTCCGTAATAGACCGCCGGGTCAAAAATGGCAGCATCACCGGAGCTTGTTATCATAAAATTACCCGCCCATAAATCGCCGTGCACCAGGGATGGTGGCTCCTGTGGAAACCGCTGGCTAATTTTTCTACAAAATGTGTCCGCGACAGCAATATCATGTGTTGAAAAAGCGCCTTCATAAAAAAGCACTTGAACCAATGGCATGATCCGGCATTGGGTATAGAATGAGTACCATGAATCATGAATTGTATTATCCTGTTGCAGGCTGCCGATATAGTTATTTTCCTCCCATCCAAAATAGGGTGCACCCTTCTGATGCATATTTGCCATGGCACTCCCAAATCTTTCCATTGAATCCTTCCTGGTTTTTCCTCCATCAATCCAATCCAGTAATAAATATTGTTCTTTGCCGGCTAAACCATGCTTTAATACCTGCGGAACGCTGATGATCCCCAATCTTTCCGCCAAGACTTTAAGCCCTTGTGCTTCCTTTTCAAACATGGCAGGATAAAGCAATGCATCATTTACTTTCAAAAAATATTTTGCATCGCTGGTATATAAACAATAGGCCAGGTTGATATCACCGCCATGCACCTGTTCATATCTGGTGATGGCTAAACCACAGTCATCCAATATTGATTGAAGAGACATTTTTCTTTATCAGAATAATCGTTTGATAATATTCACCATCAGTGTTACCAGCAAACTTAAAACGATCATGGTAACAAGCGGAAAATAAAAACGAAAATTTTCTTTTTCAATTCGTATATCACCTGGTAAGCGGCCGATCCAATGCAGTTTATCATGAAAAAAATAAATGATAACGCCTGCCACTATAATGAACACACCAGTAATAATGATCCATTTACCTGTATCGCTGTTCATAGTACAAAAATAGCATTGATCGGCGGCTTGCAATTATAGAAGTAATTTCGGGAAGAGCCCGGTTACAAAAAAAGGCACCCCGTTAAGGATGCCTTTTAACTAATTCACCTGCTTTTTTATTTCAGGTGTTTAGAAAGATGTTTAGCCATATCAAACATAGACACCTGGGCTTTGCCACCGAAAACCGCTTTCAGTTTCGCATCACCATTGATCATACGTTTGTTGACCTTGTCCTGTAACTTATTTGCCTTGATGTAAACCCAGATCTTTTTTACCACTTCTGTACGGGGTAATGGTTTGCTTCCTACTACTTCTGCCAGTATTGCACTGGGAGTAAGAGGCTTCATAAATGCTGCTGAAGGTTTACGGGCTGATTTCTTTTTTGCTGCTTTTTTAGGAGCTGCTTTCTTAGCTGCTTTTTTAGCGGCTGGCTTTTTAGCGGCCTTTTTTGGAGCTGCTTTCTTAGCTGCTTTTTTTGTTGCCATCTTTTTTGGATTTTAGAATGTTAATGGGAATTCAGTATTTACAATGTCAAATATAAATTAATTCTACCCAACAAAGCAAACGATGATCAGTGTTTTCCTTCGGAAAATGAAGAATTCTACAGGGAAATGCTCCCCAACAGCCTCGCTTTAACAATATCTGCTGAACTATAGGCAGGCATTATGATCGATCCATTGATCGCATTTTTAAGCAATTTGTATAGGGAATCAAGCTAATCTCACGACTTTTTCTAATGAAAAAGAGTAAATGGAAGCCAGCTTTTCTATTGAAAATACGGGGAGTGATTAATGAAATAGTAAGCTGGTAAGGGCAATCACCACATTAGAAACCTAACGCTTCTGCAGGATCCCAAAACAGTTTTTCGAAATCAACGATGGTATCATTTTTAACTTTAATTCCCTCTTTCTTTAATAATTTTTCCATGGCATCCGGTTCGCCAAAATGATGTTTGCCACTGAGCATGCCATTTCTGTTCACTACCCGGTGTGCGGGTACTTTTGGCCTTACTTTACCAGCTCCGTTCATAGCCCAGCCTACCATACGGGAGGAGAGTTTTGTTCCTATGCAATTGGCAATCGCGCCATAAGAAGTCACTCTTCCCTTCGGAATTTGCCTGGCGACTTCATATACAAGCTCAAAAAAGCTTTCCTCCTTTTTACCTGATGGTTTAACTATTTTTAAACCGGTTGACGAACTTCTTTTGGTTGCCATGGCATGAAATTAATGTTCAGGTTTACCTGATTTTTTTTGGAAAGTCTTGCCGGTTAATTCGTTTCGCCTGGGCTCCGGGACATTTTCATATTCATAAGGACAATGCTTACAGCAGTTCCCACAACAATAACCTCTTTCCCGGAGATATTTTTCTGTCAATACCACCAGCCCATCTTCATTTACATAATAGTCTACGCCTTCAATCCAGGGGTTCATCTTTCAACAATTGTTTTAATATCTCATCCTTTTCTTTACCCGGAAGTTGTTCCGGCAAAGTAAAGCAGAGATAGTGAATGCGATTGCTCCCTGCAATATCCAGACATTCATAGTGTGTCTTTATGCGGAGATCATCCGTAATATTCATTTCCTTATAAACATTATCGGAATCGTTATGCAATATGCACTGGTATAATTCAATCACGATTTTAGTAAACTTGTACAGGTCAGGACTATCTGTTTTTAAATGGATCAATCCTCCCGGAGCAAGAAACTGTTGGTATAGCCGCAGAAACTTTGGATGTGTCAGTCTCTTTTTGGCCTTTGACCTTCGTAGTTGCGGATCAGGAAAAGTAATCCAGATGGCTTCTACTTCATTTTTTGAAAAATAGTCGCATACCTGGTCGATCTGCGTACGTAAAAAAGCAGCGTTATTTAAATTTTGCTGCATTGCCTTTTTTGCACCCACCCAAATACGGTTGCCTTTAAGATCAATACCCATAAAATTTTTTTCAGGGTATAGCCTTGCCAATCCGACAGCATACTCACCCTTACCACAGGCAAGCTCTAATATGATTGGATTATTATTTTTCCAAAACCCACTCCACTTGCCCGCCATGTTCTCCGGGTATTGCAGAACATTGGGAAAGGTTTTTAATTCTTCGAACCGTATTAATTTTTTTTGTCCCATCGGGCGGCAAAGGTAATTCAAGCTGATTCATTGCTGTCATTCCACCTTGAAAAAATGTTTTTTTAATATCAGGCATCTTAATTGGACTACTACCAGCGGACCATGTAATCAACTAAAATCAAGTATATGAACTTCAATCATTTAAATACAGTAATTAAGAGCTGCTTTGTTTTTTCCGCCTCTGCATTCTTATTTGTCAGTTGCAATGACGATAAATCGGCAAACAATTCTACACCCCTTGGCGGCAATGACACAACAACAAGTACTGAAGATGCCCCTGTTGTTGGCAGGACAAAAAGATCCGGGAAAATCAGTACCAGTGCATCAGCAGATGACACGAAAGTAAAAATGGAAAAAGATAAGATGGGATATTACAATCGCACAGAAGTTTTGCCCGCTTATAAAGGAGGAGAAAATGCGATCGAAAACTATATCACTAATAATATTGAATACCCGCAAGATGCCATTGACAATAATGTTGAGGGCGTGGTCAATGTACAGTTTGGTGTTGATGAAAATGGTAATATTTCAAATGTTTCAACGTTAGGTAATAAAATTGGTCATGGCCTGGAAGAAGAAGCTGTAAGAGTAGTATCAAAAATGGCCAAATGGACCCCGGGACAAGTAAAAGGGAAAAATGTAAAAACATGGCGTACCCTTCCAATCAACTACAAACTTGAAGGTTAACGTATGCGTTCAGGTAAAAATTTGATTAAGACTTAAGGAAAAAAGAGAGAGCAGGTTCACCCGGCCTCTCTTTTTTTATTTATTAAAACTTTGCCAGCAATCCTACTCCTACCAGTGACTTCAACTGCAAGGCAGCGCCATTATTATTATCGCCAAATAATCTCACATCATCGTCGTAGATCATATCCACACTCCAGGTAAGCGAGAGTATTTTAGACAATTTTACATTTAATACGTTGGTAAAATAAAGATCGACGTTTTGCGGCTTACGCCTGTAATTTGAAAAAAGATCAAGCCGGCCCTTGTAGGTCACTATTTTATTGAATTCTTTCAGGTAGTTGACAGAAGCAAAAGCGCCAAACTCCGCATTAGAATGTTTACCGGGATCAACTCCATACAATCCTTTGGCAGAAAGTGTGTCATCTTTTACAATGGTCCATCGGGCCGTTATGGGCGAGACAAAAATGGAAAGATCGGCATTGGGTTTATAATCAAGACCGGGGCTGATCAAAATATACGCAGGAGAAAGGAAAGCAGATGAGAATGTTCTTGCTGCGTTCTTATCGTAGGTATATCCTTTGAAAAGTTGTGAACGAAAATTAATCAGACCTGCGACGTTCAATTTTGAGTTCAGGGCATACCCGTATTTAGAAAGAACGTCAACACGGTCATCATTCTTGCGGCTACCCAGGCTGGTGGTTTTTACATAGCCAAGATTAAAATCAAATGTGTTATCCCAGCTATGCTTTTCCTTTTTGTAAAAGGCAAACAGGCTGAGCACTGAATTTACTGAAAGTGAAAAATCATCGCCACCCGCCGCCCAGTTGCTCAATGAGCCCTGGGAAATATTAATCCCATACAAACCACCTTTTTTCCAGGTTTTGGCGATGGTATCATTAGCCTCCTTTTTAATAGTTTTTTCGCTGGCTTTTTTCAACTCCTTCACTGTTTCGTCCTAGGCAGAAGCTACATAGGCTGTAAATAAAACAAGAAATACAAGAGTTCCTTTCATTTGGTTAGTTTTTTAGAACGATAAATCTAAAGCGCCATGTCGACCAATAAAAAAGAACTTCAATAAACCAACACTGGTTAGTAAATCAAGGGCGATGAAAACAAAGAGAACGCATTCCGCCAGGGGCAAAAAAAAGCCCGCGAACCAGAAGATCCACAGGCGAACAATCACATGAGAAAGAGAGCTGTAGGGGGAGGGATCGAACCTCCACGAGGCGGTTAGCTGCAGCACAAAGATTTAGTGGTCAATCCTGGTCGGCCTGACGGTCGGCTCTATGCTACGTTTATTCCGTTATCCTCACCCCCGAGACGAGAGGGCATGTCTGCCTAAAATTTCATCACCCCACAGTATAATCGTGTTCAAAGAACGTTGATAGGACAAATGTAGGCCAAACCGCTTTTTAATTCCAAATTTTTCAACAAATATTTTGAAATTATAGAAATAATTCAAATATTTGCTGTTTTATGTGAAAATAATTCAAATTAGCCTTATCAAATGTCAGTTAAATTAAACCTCGATAAACTCGATCTCGATATAATTCATCACATGATGGAGAACGCAGAGATATCTTACGCCGATCTCGGAAAAAAACTATTTGTATCCGGTGGCACGATACATGTTCGTATAAAAAAACTGCAGGAAGCAGGTGTGGTAAAAGGTACAAGATTAAAAGCGGATCTTAAGCAACTGGGCTATGATGTAATTGCCTTTATTGGCATCTATTTGAAAGAAAGTTCCTTGTATGATACCGTAGCAAAGGAACTGCAAAAAATCCCTGAGATCGTCAGGCTGAACTATACAACCGGCAACTATAGCATGTTCGCTGAGATCGTTTGTAAAGACATTTCACAGTTGAGGTTTGTTTTGCATGATCAGTTACAAAAAATTAAAGGCATAGAACGAACAGAAACCTTTATTTCCCTGGAAGAAAGTTTTAGCCGCAACGTTAAAGTAATCAGTTAACCGGGGGTTTTATCCACCAAATCTTTCACTTTATGATTTTCATCATTGAGCAAACTGCTGCAATGGCAGAGCGATGTTTTGTTGCATAAGCCGATAAAAATAAATACCTTGAAACACAATTTGTCTCATGATAAAGGCAGCTTTATGAAACTAATACCCCGTTTTACCTTTTTTTTGATTATGAGCTTGTTCCTGGTGTACGCATGTGGTAAAGGCGGCGGTGGAGGAACGCCCCCTCCTCCGGCAGAGGCAAACCTTGTTGTGACAACTGATCCTGCTAACGGTTCTACTCAAAATCCCGCATTAGGACCCTATAATCTGAAAGTCAGTATTACCTCAACAATGCCTGCTAATGGCGTTAAAATAGACATCACTGCAAAAAAAGATGATGGAGCAAATATTGTTTTTTTTACGACCTCGGTTAACAAAACAACAGCCGTAAATGATTTTACAATCACTGGTACACCCGTGGCTTCTCAATGCCTTGTAGAAATTAAAGTAACATCATTAACAAAACCCAGTAACACCTGGTCTGGTAATTACAGGTATTCCAGTAAATAATTGCCGATCTATTTTATCGTACGTTCAGCGCATCTCTTAAGCCATTGCCTAATAAATTAAAGGCAAGCACTAACAACATAATGGCAAATCCTGGCGCAAGGGCCAGCATAGGATTTTGTGTAATAATGAAATTGTAGTTTTCTTTTATCATTAATCCCCAGCTCGGCTGTGGAGGCTGAACACCAACTCCTAAAAAGCTTAATCCCGCTTCGATCACAATGGCTGATGCAAAATTAGACGCCGCAATAACCATTACCGGCCCCATAATATTTGGCCAGATATGCCTGACAATGGTTCTGAAATGAGAATATCCAAGGGCCCTTGTTGCCTCCACATATTCCAGTTCACGTGCCGCCAATACCTGTCCCCTGACCAATCTCGCTACACTTACCCACATGGTCAAGCCTACCGCGATAAAAACTTGCCAGAAACCTTTGCCCAATGCCAAAGTAATAGCGAAAACCAACAACAAGGTTGGGATACTCCAGATCACATTGATGAACCACATGATAATATTATCAGTCCGGCCACGAAAGTAACCGGCCATAGAACCAAGGATCAATCCAATTGATAAAGAAATAATAATCGTGATAAGTCCAACACTCAAACTGACCCTCGTACCCACAATAAGCCGACTCAATATATCGCGGCCGAATTTATCTGTCCCCAACAAAAAGGTTGATTGCCTGATGGGTCGGGCCGCTAATTGGATTACCGGATAAGACTGTCTTTCTGCCAGGCCTTCATCAATATACTTTTGAACTATTATACTATCTCCTTTTTGCTCATGGCTTACAATGGGAACATAGTAATAAACATCTTCTTTACCTGAGATCAATTGCATAAAAAAACTGGTAGTGGCAACATGTTTCTCTTTTTTTACTTTGATAAAGCTTTGTGTAAGCCCGGGCTTGCTGCCCCCCACTTCTAAAATAATGCGGTTAGCGTAAGGAGAAGGGTCGGGAGCGATAAAGTAGGCAAACACGGCAACCAACACGGACAAGATAATCACTGCCAAACCAAAAACAGCGCCTATGTTTTTTTTCAAACGCTTCCACGCAGCCTGCTGAAACGATGATGATGTATTGCTCACGGGGGGAAGTTAAGCTAAGCGGTTGAAAGAGAAAAGGAGAAAAAGAGAGTTATGATTTTGAGCTTACCGGTGTTTTGATTCTTTCTATCAGGTTAAGTATAGAGAATTAATGAAGATTCTTTTTTTCTCTTTCCCTACTTTACCTCTTAGCTCACCCTACGACCCTTCCATTCATATTTGCCAAACTGGCCAAATAGTCCGGAAATAATGGTATAAAAAATGTGTACCGGTTGAAAAAAGAAAAACCATTTGATAGCCCATTGCTTACCGAAGAATCCTGCTATGGAATAAAAGAATGGAAGCTCTACTGCTGTTTTAAGTATCCAGGCTATTACAAAATATATCCAGTAAAAATGATTCCAAAAACCAGCTATCAATAAAACAAGAAAGAAAAGATTAAAAAGATAAACCAATAGTAACACCCAAAAGATCCTTTTATCATCATAATGCATGGCCTTGCTGGCCCAGCGTATGCGTTGATTAAAAAAAGAACGCCATGATTCCATAGGTTTAGTGCTGACGAGGGCACCCGTCGATTTCAAATATTGTATTCTGCCGGGATATTCTTTTGCTATTTTATGCATTAGCAGCATATCATCTCCTGAAGCTATGTGGTCAATGCCTGTAAACCCGTTGACCTCATAAAACAGTTTTCGCTCATAGGCAAGGTTAGCTCCGTTACACATGGAATGAACATTCTTATATACCGATGCCCCGGTTATGCCTTGCAATACCATAAAGTCCATGGCCTGGAATACCTGCACTATTTCTGCATTACAATCAAAGACAACAGGCGCCACTATGAAAGCCGCGTTGGTCTGTTGTTTAAAAGACACAAGGGTTTGCAGCCATGTTGAAGGAGGCATACAATCCGCATCCGTAGTAATGATAAGGTCTCCGCGGGCAGCTGCAATACCTTTTTCTATGGCTTTCTTTTTATACGAATTAATGGCATCGTCTTCCAGCTTCAGCAATGTTACACCCGGATAGCGCTTCACTATTTCACCGGTCGAATCTGTTGAATGATCATCCACTACAATGATTTCAAAAAAATTTTTAGGATAAGATTGTTTTTGCAGGGCTTCCAGTAAAAGACCAATGTTTTTTTCTTCATTTCTGGCGGGAACAATAATGGAAACCGAAACTGAATTTACTTCAGAAGATGCTGTAAAATCCGGGATAGAAGTCCAACTCTGCCAATAGTAAATAATAAGAATACTGTAGCAAACAAAAAATGATATAAAGATCAATAAAAGTATCATGCCGGAAAAGGGCAAATCTAATCAATGCATCGTTAATGTAAGAGAGCCGGCAATATTTGTTCCACATGGTTTTCATGAACAACCTGGTGACCAGAATCAATAACAGTAATTGAACAAAATTCTTCAATTCCTTTTTGAAATTTTTCACCCCTTACCGGCAAAATGATCCGATCATATTTTCCATATAGCAACCGGGTTGGTGTCTCATATTGCCGTATTAAATTCTTGATCCGAATGAGGTTGGGCTTCAGTTTTCTTAAGGTTGTCCATCTTTGATACAACAATTGGCGGGCCTCATTGTTGCCGATATAGTAGTTTACAAATTTGAAGACACTGGCATTGACTAATCCCAATTTATTCGCCACCTTCAGAAATTCAAGAAACCAACCGGGTTTCCTCATACTAAAAGCAAATATCCTATTTCCCATCCCGGTTTGTGTGGCGAACCAATACCAAACATTTACCTTTAATCCATCAGGAGCAAGCAGAACGATTTTTTTGATATTTTCTGGATTTGCCTGGTAAAGGCTTAAAGCGATACGACCACCGAGACTAAAACCAAGCACAGAGAATTTAAAGTTTGAAGTCTGGGTCGTGTCCGAAAAACTCCCGGCGCTCCCGGAAAAGCTATTCTGTTTGAAGATTTCATGGATAATTTGCAGGAGATCCTTATAAGTAAATAGCAATCCTTCCTTCCATTCCGTTTTTCCATGAAAAGGCAGATCAATAGCATAAAATGTATAGTCGTCGCCGACATATTTTTCCAGGAAACCATATAGTTTTCCATCCTCTCCGTAACCATGGAAACAAATAACAGGATGGGGGCCGGTGCCAAAACGGTAATAGCTTATCTGTGAGTTTTTATACGATAGTCCCCGATGTTCCATTTACTATAAGCGTAAATATTTTGCTGAAAATATGCTTGAACTATTCAAAAATAATATTATTTTTGAATAGTTGCACAAACAACTATATGCCAAACAACCATTTTAAAAAAGGTGAGCTCTACAGCTTTGTCACCGGTAAAGCCTCTACAGCGATAGCCCGTCGATTGCAGAAGAAGTTTAATAATGCCGGCCTGAATATTACCATAGAGCAATGGAGTGTTTTATATCATTTGTGGAAAGAAGACGGAAGAAGCCAGCAACAGTTGTGCAATGCGACATTCCGCGATAAACCCAGCATTACCCGGCTGGTTGATAATCTTGAAAAATTAAATTTGGTTAAACGGGTGCCTTCTGAAAATGACCGGCGCATCAACCTGATCTACCTGACCAAAAATGCCCAAAAGTTAGAGGAAGAAACGATGCAGATCGCGGATGAAACATTGAATGAGGCCCTGAAAACTGTTCCCCCGGACCGGATAGATGTATGCAAAGAAGTATTACAGATTGTATATGATAATTTGAAGTAGTTGGTAGTGAATGGTCAGTGGTGAATAGGGAAAGATCCAATTGGTTTAGTTTTTTTAATATATACACATTAGTTTTTAAAACCTTTTAAACTTTATACAATGAGTGCTGCTACTGAAACCAAAAATGTATTGAAAGGAGGTGAATGGCTGATCAAAGAATCATCGCCTTTTGAAACCTTTACCGCCGAAAATTTTGTTGAGGAACAAAAGATGATCCGCGACATGTGTAATCAATTCCTGGATGCGGAAATCTATACCATCCTGGACCGTATCGATAACCTGGAGCCGGGTCTAATGAAATCGTTGGTGACCAAGGCCGGGGAACAGGGATTACTATCCGTATCCTTTCCCGAAGAGTATGGAGGGTTGGGTAAGGATTTTGTGACTTCCACTATAGTGAACGAATACCTCGGCGCCGGCCATTCATTCTCGGTGGCTATCGCTGCCCACACAGGTATAGGAACGCTGCCAATCTTATACTTTGGTACACCGGAACAAAAACAAAAGTATATTCCTAAACTTATTACCGGGGAATGGGCCGGTGCTTACGGTTTAACAGAACCTAACAGCGGTAGTGATGCACTGGGAGCAAAAACAACGGCCAAATTAAGTGATGATGGGAAACACTATTTATTGAATGGACAAAAATGCTGGATCACTAATGGAGGTTTTGCCCAAGTATATACAGTCTTCGCCAAAGTAGATGGCGATAAATTTACTGGCTTTATCGTCGAAAGAGGAACAGAAGGATTTACACAAGGTCCTGAGGAACATAAGATGGGTATCAAGGGTTCTTCCACCGTTCAATTATATTTCCAGGATGCCAAAGTGCCTGTCGAAAATGTATTAGGTGAAATAGGGAAAGGACATAAGATTGCTTTCAATATTTTGAATATTGGTCGCCTCAAACTGTGTGCAGCAGCAACAGGTGGTGCAAGAAGAGCATTGACCGATTCAGTGGTATATGCAAAAACAAGGGAGCAATTCAAACAACCCATTTCCAATTTCGGCGCCATCAAGCATAAGCTGGCGGAAATGGCGATCAAAGTTTTTGTGGCTGAATCCGCCTTATACCGAACCGCTGATTGGATCGATCAAAAAGAAAAAGAATTACTGGCCGCTGGTAAGCCTTTTAATGAGGCCTTGCTCGGTGCCGCGGAAGAGTATGCCATTGAATGTGCCATGTTGAAAGTATACGGAAGTGAAGTATTGGATTTTGTAGTAGATGAGGGAGTCCAAATACATGGCGGCAATGGTTTCAGCGCTGAGTATAATATTTCAAGAGCCTACAGGGATAGCCGTATCAACAGGATCTATGAAGGAACGAATGAGATCAACAGGTTGCTCACCCTTGACATGACACTGAAAAGAGCAATGGGCGGAAGGTTAGATCTGATGGGCCCTGCCATGAGTGTATCAAAAGAATTAATGAGTATCCCTGATTTTGGTGCAGAGGACGAAGCTCCATTCGCTAAAGAGAAAAAACTGGTTACCAATCTGAAGAAAGCTATTTTGATGTCCGCAGGAGCCGCCGTGCAAAAACTAATGATGAAGATTGAGAGTGAACAGGAAGTGTTGATGAACCTGGCTGATATGGCCATTGAAACATTCAACGCCGAAAGTGTCTTGCTGAGGGTAATGAAAATGGTGGACCAGCAGGGAAAAGCCGCTACACAGCTTTACCAGGATATGATGCGGACTTATTTGTTTGATGCCGCCGATAAAGTAAACAAGTCGGGAAAGGATGCGATCAATGCGTTTGCCGAAGGTGACGAGCAGCGAATGATATTAATGGGATTAAAGCGCTTTACGAAAGCGGAACCATATAACACTAAAGATGCAAGAAGAAGAATCGCTGATAAAATGATAACGGAAGGCAAGTATTGCTTCTAACTCCATTGCTCTTTATCAAAATTAAGTATGACTGCCTCTCTTGGGGTAGTCATTTTTTTTGCATCTCTTTCTTCCCCATAAATTGTTTTTAATTCCTCGCGGGTCGTTTTCAACTCAGCAAGTTGCCGAACCCGTGCCCGCTCAAAATGTATTCCAATAGCCATGGTTATGCAGGAAAAAATAGTGATCAGGAAATAAACAATATGGGCATCCTCTTTATAAACCGGCTTGATAAGATAATAAACAGTATAAACAAAACTATAGCCCACGTAAGCAAAGAGCAGGGAGGAGATCATAATGGCCTTACCCACCGCCTTGTGATGGACTACGGCGATCTTTACCTGGTGAATAAAGAAGAGAAGGGAAATAATCAGCGTCAGCGCCAGCCCCGGAGCTAAAATGATAGTAGTTGCTTTTGCAGTAAACCCATACATGATCATGGTCACAATTTCAAAAGCAATAAATAAAAGTGTAACTATCTGCAGGTTTTTCCGGAAGCGTACTGTCTTACTAAAATAAGTAAGGAATAATAACATAAGTGGTGTATCCAAAAAGTTACAGATCACCCCGTGATAATACTTATAGCCACTCCCGGTGTCAATATATCCCATCAGTGCGATAGTATAATTCAGTACAAACAGATAGTAAAAGAATAATGCAGGAAAACTCCTGTACCAGGCAAGCTTTGAGGTTAAAAGTATAATAATGGGCAGAGCCAAAGCAAGCGTCGAAACAAGGCCCATTATATTAAACAAACTCATAGAATCAGTTTTCGTTAGGATAAGGTATTAGCTTTTCAAAAGCTTCAAATTGATACCATAAAGAAACGACCATTTTTTCTACACAGTAACAAAATCTAATGGTTTATACTAAAATTCAGTAAAAGCGTGGGGCTGTCTAGTAATTCTACGCAATCGGTTGATAAGTGTTTTTATGTTACGCCCTTATGACACATCATTTTGCCCTTATTAACTATGTAAACATTACTATAGGTAAGATGAAAAGAAAATTTAATCGCCCGGGTAAGGCTCACCACGGTGACAGGTTTTACAATTGACCACTTTAAGGTATTCTGGTCGTTGGGTGGTATCGAAATAGAAATTAGTTCTATTTATCTCAATGGTCATTCGCATCATTTTCCTGGCGTTTTCTTTCATTTCATGCTTGTCGGATGCGTAATCAAGACTATCGGTAAATCCTGGAACGGCAGTATGGCAAAAACTACAGCTGACTCCAAGCGCTTTCGAATATGCTTCCATGATACTATCTAATTTTTGCACGCTGATATCGTTGGGCAGTATCTTAAGATTTTTATGTTTCCCGTTCGGTTTACCAACAGCGGCTATACCAACTATTACCAGCATCGTTAATACCGAAACTGTAATGATTTTCTTTTTTATGATCATATAAAATAAAGTTTTATATAAACCCTTGACGAAGGATCTGATAGATTGGTTGGAGTAATTGAAAATTAAATATTAAAGATCTGCAGCCGCGGCTTCATCGCAAAACCAATATAGCTCGCCATTAAAAGGTTGAATGATCTGGCCGGGGTAGAGATCCGGTTCATGCTCGCTTGCTATTATGTGATATACCGCTGCGGCCTTATCGCCACCACTAATTAAAAAAGCAACTCTTGCAGCCAGGTTTATAACAGGAGCTGTAAGGGTTATTCGATACATCTCCTGCTCTTTAAGATAAAATGCCGACACCCATTTTTTATGTTCCATTACTATTTCATATCCCGGGAATAAAGAAAGCGTATGCGCATTATCACCGAGACCAAGCAATACAAGATCAAATGAATGCGGCTTGTTGTCAAAATAAGAATGCAAAAGCTTTTCATACGCAGCTGCCGATTTCTCCGGATCTATATCGGTTTGCATGATATGAACTTGTTCCTTAACGGCCGGAACATGATCAAGCAATTCCTCAAAAGCCATCTTCGCATTATTGCGGTTATCCCCAAAAGGAACGAAACGTTCATCACCCCAAAAAAAATGCAATTGCTCCCAGGCAA
Organism: Chitinophagaceae bacterium; assembly: GCA_031412015.1. Classification (GTDB taxonomy): domain Bacteria; phylum Bacteroidota; class Bacteroidia; order Chitinophagales; family Chitinophagaceae; genus Terrimonas_B. The sequence goes on along the minus strand of JANOCH010000532.1, from coordinate 15,912 downwards.
TCTTTTTCTTGTAATTATCAGAAGTAAGTAGTTGATATAATTTTTTAGGTGTACTTCCCCCGGATAAAGCAATAGTAAACCGATCCTGTTTTAATAAAACTTCCTTAATATACAGAACCAGCCAGTCGGCAAAAGATTGGCTTAATGCCTCGATGTCTTTTGATATATGCAGGTTCATACTTAAATACTTTGCTTGCCAGTAATAATTATTCTTTCTTTTTTGCCGGCACCGTTACCCAATTATGTCCATCTCTTGCAATCAGGGCTTCAGCATCCTCCGGTCCCCAGCTATCAGGAGCATAATTGGGAAAATCAACCGGCGGTCTTTTTTGCCAGGTTTCTAAAATGGGTGTTATCACTTTCCACGCTGCTTCTACCTGGTCGGCCCTCATGAATAATGTCTGATTGCCTTCAATTACATCTTCCAATAAAGTTTCATATGCTTCGGGCTCCTGCTCATCATAGGCTTCCGCATAGCTGAATACCATGTCAACAGGATTAAGAATTACATGCGGACCCGGCCGCTTTGCCTGGAAGCGAAGCCTGATATCGGTTTGCGGTTGTATGCTAAAAATTAGTCGATTGGGTCGCCATGTTTCCGCCGCTTCTTTAGGGAAAGCAAATTGCGGCGCATCTTTAAACTGGATAGTGATCAAAGTAGTTTTTTCGTGCAGGTGTTTGCCGGTACGCACATAAAAGGGAACATTCTGCCACCGCCAGTTATCAATAAAAAATTTAGCAGCTACAAATGTTTCTACCGGGGAATGCGGGTCAACATTTTTTTCCTGGCGGTAGCCTTGCATTTCTTTTCCTTTCATCCAGCCATTGCTGTATTGACCACGCACGGTAAGTGAATGCACTTCCTCAGCCGGTATTTTCCTTATAGCATTTAATACATCCACTTTTTTATTCCTTATCTCGTTTGCTTCAAAAGAAGTAGGCGCTTCCATCGCGACCATGCAAAGTAATTGCAGGATGTGATTTTGTACCATATCCCGCAAAGCGCCAGCTTGCTCAAAATAACCGCCACGATCTTCAACACCCACCGTTTCCGCAGCCGTGATCTGTATATGATCTATATAGTTGCAATTCCAGATTGGTTCAAACATAACATTAGCAAAACGAAATGCCAATATGTTTTGTACCGTTTCCTTGCCCAGGTAATGATCGATCCTGTAGATCTGTTCTTCGTCGAATAATCCTGTTAATAATTTATTGAGCTCGTGTGCACTTTGCCAATCATGTCCAAACGGCTTTTCAAAAACAATACGCCGAAGTGAGGGATCAGTGCAAATTTTTTGATCGGATAATTTTTGCGCAATTCCCGGGGCAAGTTGTGGCGCCACGGCGAGATAAAAAATGACCGTTGGTTTGGCGTTCCATTCTGTGGCCTTGTCATTTATCCACCCAATAATTTCACCATAGGTTTTATCATCCAGCAGGTCTTTTTCAAAATAGAGGATGTTCTCTGAAAATTTTTTCCAGTCTCCATTTGCTTCATCCTTGCGACGGGAGAATTGTTGTACTCCTTCCAGCAATTTACTTCTGTATTCTTCATGCGATGAAAAAGTAGTTCTGCCCACCCCGATCACAAAGAATTTTTCCGGGAGGTAATTATCAATGTATAAATTATACAGCGCAGGAATTAATTTACGATTGGTAAGATCACCACTTCCTCCAAAAATGAACAGTAGAGTCGGGTTAGTATTTTTTTTAGTTCCCATTTATCAATAAATATTTTATAACATTTCAAGTAAGAATCGCAGATCTCAAAGCCTCTCACCATTCCGTATGAAAACTTCCTTCTTGATCTATCCGCTGATACGTATGTGCGCCGAAATAGTCCCGTTGCGCCTGTATAAGATTAGTAGCCATTCTTCCGCTGGTATACGCATCCAGGTAGGCCAATGCACTCATCAATCCGGCAGCAGGGATCCTGGCCGCCGCATATTGCTGAACCATCTTCCGCAGGCCCACTTGTTTCTTTTTGACTATGGCCGCGATTTTTTTGTCCAATAAAATATTGGACAGGTTTGGCTTCTTTTTATAGGCAGACGTAAAGATCTCCAACTGTGAAGAGCGGATGATACAACCACCTCTCCAAATCCTCACCACATCTTTTAGTGGAATATCCATTTGTCGTTCTGCTGATGCTTTGTGCAACATGGTTAATCCCTGTGCATAGGCAATAAGAGACGCGGCGTATAACGCATCATGTAATTGTGAGATCAACTTGTCTTTATTGGCCGCAAAGCTTTTAATCTTCGGTTTATAGATCTCCGCTGCCTGCATCCTTTCATCCTTGTACACGGAAATATCACGCATAGCTACTGCCATGTCAATAGTAGGCAATGGTACAGGTAGATTCATCGCTTCCTGTGATGTCCATTTGCCGGTGCCTTTTGAACCAGCTTTGTCCAGTATCATATCGACAAGACGATTGCCCGTAAGATCATCCGCTTTTGGAAAAATATCGGCGGTTATTTCAACAAGGAAAGATTGCAATTCTCCTTCATTCCATTTTTTAAATACAGCATGCAATTCATCATTGTTCAGCTCAAGTCCCCTTTTCATAAAATCATACACTTCACTGATCATCTGCATGATGCCGTACTCAATACCATTGTGTACCATTTTTACATAGTGGCCCGCGGCATTTTTTCCCATATAAGCCACACAAGGCTCGTTGTTTACTTTGGCAGCCACTGCTTCAAGAATGGGTTTTACCTCCGACCATGCTTCCATATCACCACCTGGCATGATGCTGGGACCGGTTCGGGCACCTTGTTCGCCACCACTAACGCCCATACCCATGAAATGAATTTTTTTATCCTTCAGGAAGTCAATTCTTTTCAGTGTATCCGGAAAATGAGAATTACCGCCATCAATGACAATATCTCCCGGTTCTAACAGGGGAAGCAGGTCATTGATCACAGCATCGACAATGGGTCCTGCCGGCACAAGCATCATCAGTTTACGGGGAGTTTTTAGCCCTGAAACCATGTCGGCCAGCGATCCCACTCCTTTTACCGTTGTGCCCGGCGAAGCCGACGACTCCAGCAAGGCGCCTTTAGCAACATCTTTGTCAAAGCCAATGGCGGCGAATCCATGATCAGCGATATTCAAAAGCAGGTTGCGGCCCATAGTACCCAGGCCAACCATGCCAAAATCGTATAAAACATCAGGCATAAATAGTATATTGAACTGTAATTTATTACAAATCCGAATAGCGTTTATTTTATCAAATACTTAAAGCTTTTATATTGTTCCGGTTTTCGGCAAAAAGTCTTACAATAGATTCGTAGTTTTACACCCAATTATTTTTCTTATGAGCGATGTGATTGCAGCAACTCCGGTCCTTACCCCAAAAGATTTTGTAACCGACCAGGAAGTACGCTGGTGCCCAGGCTGTGGTGATTATTCCATTTTGGCGCAGGTACAAAAAGTGATGCCGACATTGGGCATTCCACGGGAAAATATCGTGATAATATCAGGTATAGGCTGCAGCAGCCGATTTCCCTATTATATGAATACTTATGGTATGCATTCGATCCATGGGCGGGCTACGGCCGTAGCCTCGGGGTTGAAAGCCAGCCGTCCGGAACTAAGTGTTTGGATCGTAAGTGGTGATGGCGACAGCCTCAGCATTGGTGGCAACCATACTATTCACTTACTCCGCCGCAACTTTGATGTCAATCTTTTGGTTTTTAACAACCAGATATATGGATTGACGAAGGGACAATACTCACCCACTTCGGAGGAAAATAAAATCACTAAGTCAACACCTTTTGGCAGCATTGATCATCCGTTCAATCCTTTAGCCTTAGCTATGGGTGCGGACGCCAGTTTTGTGGCACGTACCATGGACCGTGATCCAAAACATCTGCAGGCCATGTTGCTGAGGACAAACCAGCACAAGGGAGCTTCTTTCCTTGAGATATACCAAAACTGCAACATTTTTAACGACGGTGCCTTTGAAGTATTTACCGAAAAAAGCAGCAAGGCACAGGAAACATTATTCCTTGAGCAGGGCAAACCTCTGACCTTTGGCGCCGCCAACGATAAAGGAATAAAGTTGGATGGATTTACACCAAAAGTGGTCGACCTTAACAATGGACATAGCGCAAATGATCTTTGGATACACGATGAAAAGGATATCTATAAAGCCCAGATATTAACCCGCATTTTTGATGACCCCAGGATTGAAGGGCACCTGCCAAGACCTTTTGGCGTATTCTATCAGAATGATCGTCCTTGTTATGAAGAGCAAATGAAATTACAATTGGAAAATGCGGTAGCCAGCAAGCCTGCTGATCTTGATAAATTACTTCGGGGAAAAGAAGTTTGGACGATCAATTAAAAGAATTTAATAATACCAATTCTGGTAAGGTCTATAATAAACACGGGCTATCAGACAGGTCGAAAGAAAAAACTTTCGGCTCCTTTCTTACAGGTAATGACCAACTGCAAAGCTGTGATTATACTATACCAACAGTCTGATACAAAGACAATCAAAACTGAAAAAGCCGAATTTAATTCGCCGCTATAACTCTTTCCGCATTTTCAAAAATCCTCTTCTTCTTATTTTCATACCACCATTTTGGCACTGTCTTTTTCATAACCGTATCAATGGTGCGCATACCAAATAAATTCCAGGCACCCTTTAGCTTGCCGCTCAAAGTAGGATGCAAAGCCCTTAAGCTCATGGCAAAACCACTGTCCAAATATTCCATATGATGCCAGTAACCGGCGGGCATAAATAACGTATCGCCGGGTTCTAAGATAAAATCAAACCCCTCTGCAAGTTTCAATGCCGGAAATTGTTTATAATCCGGTGATCCATTCGTTTCATAATAATGAGAAAAATCAGCCAGGCTTAATACTTCAAATGGTTTGCGATAGAGCTTATGCTGCTCTTCAAAAGGGAACATCAACACTCTTTTTCTTCCGCCAAACTGGGTATGAAGAATATGCGAAAGGTCGATATCAAAATGCATATGGGTAACGCTGCTGGCGCCACCGGTAAAAAGCATCGGGTATTTTTTTACAAACCCTTTCATTAAATGTTCCGGCCAGGTAAAATCATTGATCAGTTGCGGGGCATGATCAAATATGTTGAATAAAAATATCCGCCAGCCGGCAGGGCCTTTACTGATCATGTCTATGTATTCACCAAATGTCTTGTAATCATCTGCTTTGTTGATAGGCGTATAAGCATCGCTTTTTACATTGTTATACAACGGCACTTTCTTGTCACCCACCAGTTGCTTAAAATAATCCCAGTTCCATTTGGAGTAAGCTGGCCAGGCTTTTGACAGGTCTTTGATCACGATAGGAATACCCGGCAAGTAATACTTGCTTTTAAATTCATAGGGATCGATCGTGTCAACCGTAGTTACTGGTTTAAGCTGCATAACAGTGACGTTTTAACAAAGATAAAATTACCGGAAATTATATATTATCGGATGATTGGCATTAACATAATCTATTTAAAAAAAGCAGATCGTTTTATAGCCGGTATCGGTCATAAATTGGCTGGTTAACCGTAATTTTCAGTTATGTTGTTACATATTCACCCCGAAAATCCGCAATCCCGGCAAATAAAAACGGCCGTTGAATGCTTACAACGGGGTGGGGTTATTATCTACCCTACCGATACTATTTATGGGTTGGGTTGCGATATTCTGCAGCATAAAGCTATCGAGAAAGTATGCCGGATAAAAAATGTGGATCCTAAAAAAGCTCAGCTTTCCTTTATTTGCTCAGATCTCAGTCACCTTAGCGATTACGCCAAACAGCTTACCACAGCCACGTACAGGCTCTTAAAAGAATACCTTCCCGGTCCATACACCTTTATTCTGCCTGCCAGTAAAATGGTTCCCAAGATCCTTCAAAGTAAAAAAGACACTATTGGTCTTCGGATACCAGATAATAAAATCGCCCTCGCCATTATCCATGAATTAGGCCGGCCCATCCTCAGCGCTTCCCTACCCGGCGAGATGGTAGAAGATTACACCGATCCGGAAATTATGTATGAGAATTTTATGAATGAAGTGGATATGGTGATTGACGGCGGCATCGGCGGCACTGAACCATCGACCGTTATTGACTGCACAAAAGAGGAGTATGAAGTAATCAGGCAGGGAGCGGGTAAATGGAAAGGTTAGATAGCTGAAATAATTAATCTATAAATCATTTCAATCAAAAAGTTCATACTGTTCCGGCAATAATCGAAAGCTTTTACGATGGTATTTGCATAACCCTTGCTCCGCAATGGCATTCCGGTGAGCTTCTGTACCATAGCCCTTGTTATTCCTCCAGTGATAGGCCGGAAATTCTTCATGCAACTTAAGCATATATTCATCCCGGTATGTTTTGGCTAACACGCTTGCCGCGGCGATGCTCGAATATTCACCATCTCCTTTAATAATGCAACAATGTGGAATTTTCTGATAGGCCATAAAGCGATTACCATCGATCAGGAGCATTTGAGGCCGGCTCTTTAAATGATCAATAGCCAAATGCATGGCTTTAAAAGATGCTTTTAAAATATTAATAATGTCAATTTCATCATTATCCACTGATGCTACCGCGAAAGAAATTGCTTCTTTCTCGATAATCGGCCTTAACTCATTGCGCTGTTCAACTGTCAATTTTTTTGAATCATTAAGAAAAGGGTGAGTAAAGTCTTTCGGTAAAATAACGGCCGCTGCAAAAACAGGTCCGGCGTAGCACCCCCTGCCAGCTTCGTCACAACCTGCTTCGATTAATTCTCCCTGGTAAAAAGACTTCAGCATGTGCTGCAATTTAATCTGAAAATACATATGATAATCAGACTTGCGTACATGAAGGTAGCCAACCTTTTAAAAAGTTGGCTACCTTAAAATCAGGCAGAAAAAATTATTTCCTCCCGTATTCCACCGCTACCTTTGCACCTGCTATGGCAACTGAACTGCAGCAAACCCGTTCCTCAAAGCCAGTGGCTATCTGGCTGCTCATCGGTGTTTTTATGATCATCATCCAGGTATTGCTGGGAGGAATTACCCGGTTAACAGGCTCGGGCCTTTCTATTACTGAATGGAAGCCAATCATGGGCGCCCTTCCCCCCATGAACGAACAGGATTGGAATCTTGCTTTTGAAAAATACCAGGAGATAGCTCAATACAAATACCTGAACTCACATTTTACATTATCGGACTTTAAGTTCATTTTCTTCTGGGAATGGTTTCATCGCCTGTGGGCAAGATTGATCGGTGTTGTATTCATTATTCCTTTCATCATTTTTATTATTCAAAAGCGATTTAAAAATGAAATGATCAGGCCATTACTTATTCTTTTTCTATTAGGCGCCTTGCAGGGCCTGGTAGGCTGGATCATGGTGCAAAGCGGGTTGGAAGATTCAGAACTACTTTATGTGAGTCATTATAAACTGGCGATACATTTTATTCTGGCATTGGGGCTTTTATGTTATACGCTATGGTTTGCGATGAAGCTTTTGGTACCAACAAATCAGTTTACTGTAAATGCTTCGTTGAGAAGTTTTACCGGATGGCTGATCGGGCTGTTGACCCTGCAACTGATCTATGGAGCTTTTATGGCAGGATTAAAAGCAGCCACGGCTGCGCCTACCTGGCCGACAATTAATGGTGTGTGGTGGCCAAATACCATTTTTTCTTTTGGCGGACGTCAATTTACAGGTATCAGCTTTTTAACAGACAATCCGCTAATTATCCACTTTATTCATCGCAATCTTGCTTATGCTATAACGATTTTACTATTAGCCTGGACCTGGAAGGCTTTTAAAATAAAAGGCAGTGCGATCTTTCAGCAAACTAAGTTTTGGCCTTTTCTGCTTGTTTTGCTACAGGTGATCCTGGGGGTATTATCCGTTTTATCCGCTATCGATACAAAAAACTTTCTATGGCTGGGCGTCGCTCACCAGTTCATCGCCATGTTATTATTACTATCTCTTTTTTGGATGTTTTACATTCTAAGAGGTAAAGGAGAAAAAGTGGTAAAAGAGAGGTACAACACAACGGAAACGGAGGGTGCCCAATAGCTCCTTTTTCTCTTTTACTCTTTCGATCTCTTAGCCTTTGTATTGCTGGTATTAAATAGTATTTTTAAATATCACCAGCTACCTTATTCATGAAAGCATGGCTTAAAGGGTTTTATTTTTCTTTCCCCATTCAACTGTTGTTCCTGCATTTCAGGAAATACCAGGTGCTGTTGCTTTTTTGGTTCGTGATGTTCGCGGTCATCAATGGTAGTTTCATGAATACATTTGGGGCCGATTCATTATTCCTGGCGCCAGAATACCTGGGTAATGTAAATTCCATCAGTGCGGCTTTGGTTGGTATTTCTATCGGCATGTTTATCATGAGCTGGAATATCAGCACTTTTGTTTTGTTTAGCAAACACTTCAGGTTCCTGGCGGCTACTACCAATCCCTTCTTAAAATATTGTATTAATAATGCTGTTATCCCGGTACTTTTTATAGTGTTCTATTTTTCCCGCGCCTATGAGTTTACACGGTATAAGGAACTAATAAGTAATGTAGAGATCCTTTTTTTGGCGGGTGGTTTTCTCAGCGGACTTATTCTTATCCTGGCTGTCTCGTTTATCTATTTTTTTCGTGCCGACCGGTCTATACTCCGGCAAATGATGCCCCTGATGAGCAATCCGGGAGAATACATTACCCACCTGAAACCGGGAAAACAGGCCTGGCATCACGAAAGCCTGATCGAGGTTGATTGGTATTTTGATTCGCCAAGAAAACTCCGGCCTACCCGTGATGTACGGCATTATACACCTGAGTTCATCGAATCACTTTTTAAACGTCATCACTTCGCCGCTATTATTTCCGTATTTGTCGCTTTTGTCTTCCTGGTGACGATCGGGTTTTTCCTCGATTCTCCTTTTTTCCAAATACCTGCCGCCGCCAGTATCGCCATCTTTTTTTCCATCCTGATCGGTGTCGCCGGTGCCTTCTCTTATTTCCTGCAGAGCTGGAGCATTCCTTACTTAATTGCTTTGCTATTGATGTTGAACTTTTTCTATAAACAGGAATGGATCGATCCCCGAAATAAAGCATATGGGATCAACTACCAGAACAAACCCTACAGACCTCAATACACAAGGGAAGGGTTGATGGCATTGTGTACAAAAGAAAAAGTGGATGGTGACCGAAAGAATATGATCAGCATTCTTGACGGCTGGAAAAAAAACCAGGATAGTGCTAAACCTTTACTGGTGCTGCTTAATACGAGTGGTGGTGGACACCGTAGCGCTACTTTTACGATGAGCATGCTGCAGCAATTAGATAGCATTACACATGGTGCTATCATGAAGAAGATCTTCCTGATAACAGGTGCTTCCGGCGGAATGATCGGCGCCACCTATTTCAGGGAATTGTACCTGCAAAGGCTAAAGGGAAAAAATATTGACCTTCAGGATGAAAAATATGTGGATGATATTGCCAGTGATGTATTGAATTCGCTGTTCTCCTCTTTTGTAGCGAGAGACCTTATCGCACCTGCGCAGAAATTTAAGGTAGATGATTTTACCTACGTAAAAGACAGGGGCTATGCTTTTGAACAAAAGCTAAGCATGAATACAAGAGGCTTCCTGGATAAACAGCTTAAAGACTATGCGACGGATGAAAAAGCCGCTAATATTCCGCTGATATTTTACAATTCAGTAGTAACAAGAGACAGCCGGAAGATGATAATTAGTACGCAACCCGTCAGTTTTATGATGCAGGGTTGGCAGGATACAACCCGCATCCCTGTTATGGATCCTGATGTAATAGATTTCGCTTCCTTTTTTGCCAAACAAAATCCTCAGGATCTGCGCATACTTACGGCGATGAGGATGAACGCAACGTTTCCGGTTGTATTACCGAATGTCTGGCTCCCCTCCAACCCGGTCATCGATGTAATGGATGCAGGACTGCGGGACAATTATGGACAGGAGACCTCCCTGCGTTTTTTAGAAACCTTTGACGATTGGATCAAAGAAAATACCGGTGGTGTATTGATCATACAGATAAGGGACCGCAGCCCCGGCGGATGGGAGTATCCTTACATGTCAGATGATATTACCGATCATGCTACTAAACCGTTTTTATTACTGCAGCACAACTGGTTTAAGATGATGGAGTATTTTCAAAATGACATGCTTAGTTATTATGCCGAACACCCCGGAAGAACGGTACATAAAATATTATTCCAGTATGCTTCAGATAATACGGAAAATAAAGCGGCGTTGAATTTTCATCTCAGCAAGCGTGAAAAACGAGATATTATTTCATCGGTTAACTCATCTGCCAATGCCCAGAGTTTTGAGCAACTCAAGAAATTACTAAATATCGGTCACTGAGGAAGCTGGTAAACTATTAAGCAGGCTGTATAAGACGGAAACATTTTTTCCGGATCTCAATTCTTAATTCTTCCGGTGTTTCTGCCGGGTCTCCATCAATATGCAAAGGAGCATTGCCGATATTTTTTATAACAATTTTTTTTGTCTGGAAATATATCACAGGCAGATCCAACGAGGTTTCTACCGTTTGCAGTTTTCCGGCAAAAATTTGTTTGATCAAATTATATAGCAAAACAGGTTTGGCCGCTTTTTTAACGATCACTATATCCAGGAAACCATCCGAAAGAAGCGCTTTAGGCGCAATAGTAAAATTATTTCCAAACTGGTTACTGTTAGCTATACTAATGAAAAAAGCTTCGGTTGAAAACTCCAACCCATTACTTTCAACGGTAAATTGATAAGGGGAGATAGAGAAAAAATTCTTACTTACCAATGAAGCATATGTTTTCAAACCTCTTTTGGGTTGTTGGGCGAATTCATGCGCCACTTTAGCATCGAAACCTATACCACAAAGCATGCAGGCAAATTGTTTGTTGACGTAAAAGCCATCGATCGCGGATGCCTTGCCATTAAAAATATTATCTAATGCTTTGGCGGGTTGTTTGGAGATCTTGGCGGCTAAGGCAAGCCCGTTCCCCGAGCCACAGGGAATAATGCCAAAATTAACTTCCTCCTTCATCAAGCTGCTGACTACCTGGCTAACTGTGCCATCTCCCCCCGCAATTACAACATCTGTAATTCTTTCTTCCCTGATAATGGATTGAAGAAAAGAATAATCGCCGCTGGCAACAGAAGGGAATATATGAAAGGGTATCTTTTTCTCTCTTGTTTTTTCCTGGATGAATTGCTGCAGATCCTTTTTGGTTCTGGTACCGGCGATAGGATTAATGATGTAGATAATTCGTTGCGCCATTCGTTGTTTTAAGTCAGGACTGCAAATGTACTCCTCATAGATGAAATGCTGTAGCCATAACGGCCATTCACGTTACCATCTCAGCAGTGCGCTGCCCCAGGTAAACCCGCTGCCAAAAGCGGCCAAACAAACCAGGTCGCCTTCTTTTATTTTTCCCTGTTCCCATGCTTCACAAAGTGCAATGGGCACGGATGCGGCTGTAGTGTTGCCGTATTTATCAATATTATTATATACCTGGTCATTGCTTAAACCGAGCTTCTGCTGTACAAACTGAGCGATGCGTAAATTAGCCTGGTGAGGTATCAGCATGCCAATATCCGAAGGCTGAAGCCCATTTGCTGTCAATGCCTCCATGATCACTTCAGGAAATTTAACCACTGCCTTCTTAAAAACAGAGGGTCCATCCATGTTGGGAAAATTTTGGGCTTTATCGATCATCGCATGGCTCATGAACATATCCCCTGCTTCGGCCTTATTAAAATCAGCCACTGATTCCGGTGTCCAATGATTGGCATGTGTGCCCGGATTGAACATCGCTAATATCTCGGCACTTTCACCATCGCTGTGTAAATGCGTACTGAGAAAACCCTGGTTTTCTTTGTTAGTGGGTTGTAATACCACGGCGCCTGCTCCATCGCCAAAGATCACGGAGATATTTCTGCCGCGGGTACTAAAGTCAAGACCAAAGGAATGTTTTTCACTACCCACTACCAGTATATTTTTATACATACCGGTTTTTATAAATTGATCCCCGATGCTGATAGCATATAAAAAGCCGCTGCATTGGTTGCGAACATCCAGCGCCCCGATCTCTTTCATCTTCATAGCCCGTTGCAGCAATACACCACAACCAGGAAAATAATAGTCAGGAGACAGGGTAGCGAAAATAATGAAATCGATATCCTGCGGAGAAATGCCGGCACGTTCAATAGCTATCCTGCTCGCTTCAACACCCATTGTAGTGGTGGTCTCGCCCGTACGATCAGCATATCTTCTTTCCTTAATGCCTGTTCTTTCCTGGATCCATTCATCACTTGTATCCATATATTTCAACAGGTCATTGTTCGTTACCACGTTTTGTGGAACATACATACCGATTCCGGCGATCTTTGTACGTGGCATAGCAATCATTTTATCAGGCAATTTAGCAAATAGGTGGAAAACGATATTAAATCAGTTTCTGCTCCGGCGACCACCTCAAAATAAAGGGACAAGGAATTTTTAGATCCGGCAAATTGAGCAACGTAAAATATTTATTAAGGGTTGAAGACTTACAGATAGATATTTTCTTTCTTCAATAGTACGGACTGATCAACACATACACAATAACACCCGTCACAGCTACATAAAACCATACCGGCCAGGTAATGCGGGCCAGCTTTTTATGTGCAGGATACTCACCAATAAGGGCACGATAGGCGGTAAATAAAATAAAAGGAAGGATAATACCTGCTAATGGAATATGCGTACCAAGAATGACATAATAAATAATACGCAGTGACCCTCCCGCAGTTTTTTCGGCCTCGCTTACAATACCGTCATGATCGATATCTCCAAACCTTGTATCGCCGGCCAACAGATGGTGGCAGATATAGCTCAGTAAAAAAAGAATGGACAGCAACATGGCCGTCAGCATTAGTTTTTTATGTGTCTCATACTTATTCTTTTTTACCGCCAGTAAGGCAAGTATCAATAAAACAGCTACCCAGGAATTGATCAGGGCATTGATCAGGGCAAAAAAATGAACATCAAAGCCAAGGTCAACGTCCAGCTTTACTTTACTTAATAAAACCACTGCGCTAAAAACAATGACAGAGAACGCGATGATCAACCAGCTCGCCTTTTTATCATTTTTTTTCAGTATCGGGTTAAGCATGATTTTCTTTTTTTCGCATAAAAAATAGCAACAGTCCGACGCTTAGAATAGCTACCAGGAAAACGACGGCGATCAGTTGCAGTTTACCCGCCAGGAAACTTTTACGGGTAGGATCCTTTTCCATGGTCAGGTAAATAATATCGGCCGACAATTGTTTCAATGAGGCGGAATCCAATCCGTGGTAATAACCCCTTACATGACGGTTAGTATCTATCAGTACAAAATGATCGGTATGAATAAAGCTGGTATCGATTCCCTGGCCGTCTACCAGGCCTATCTTCATTTCATTAATAGCAAGATCATAGATCGCTTTCTTATCGCCGGTAAGCAGCCACCACTGTTCGGGATTAACCTGGAAGCGGTCGGCCCATTGTTTTAACCGTGGTACGGAATCTCTTTCCGGATCAATACTAAAAGAAAGAAAGTGGAGAAAGTCCGGTGTTTTGTCACCCACCCTTTGCGAGTTGTTAATGGATTGCTGCAGTGCTTGCATATTCCGGGTAAGACCAGGACAAATCGTGGGGCAATGCGTAAAGAAAAAATCGGCGATAACCACTTTACCTTTTAATCCGTCCCAGGAAACGCTGTCACCCTGCTGATTGACCAATGAAAAATCAGGCAGCTTATGCCAGGCGGTATCAAAAATCTTTTTTCCTTTTTCAATCCTTGGAATAGTAGAATCAGCGAGATAATGGCGGGGCATCACAATGGCGGAATCACTGTATCGCTTTACGATGAAATAGCAAAGCAGCGGAACCAGTGCTGCCATCAGCAGCGCATACATAGCTTTCTTGTTCACAAACACATCATTTATACGTAGTAAGCACTAAATATCATATAATAAATCGCTCCGGGTGGTGCCCGGAGCGGTTCAATTTTTTTTATACCTTCTTATTGTTTGCCCGGCTTCGGCTCCTCAGGAGCTTTCTTCTCGGCATGGTGTTCTTTCGGCATGGTGGTCTCTTTAAAATACGGATCGTAGGTATTACGCAGGTTCTTATATGAATTACCGTCTACAATAAACGCGATAATAAACCAGATAAAAAGCATTAACGGTACCACAATAGTCATGATCATGTTCCTTATCTCATCGCCAAGGTGCATGAAAACAGAAACAATGTAATAGGCCTTGGCTAAGGTTAAAATACAGACCACGCCTTTAAACATCAGCACCAGCAAATGACTGGGATTTTCTCCCTTATGAATATTGTAAATACCTAACCCTATCGCCAGTTCAATAACCGTGATCACGGACAGAAGTATGGTCGTCTTCTTTACCTTCTTTCTAAACTCCTCATCGGATTGGTGCTCGTGATGAACAGTAATTTCAGTATAGGTAGCTGAATGTTGATGGTCCATAATAATTAATCAAATTTCAATTTTATAAAATCACAAATCCTTTTAACGGGCTTGAGATGCGAATTAAATCAGGTAAAAACACAAGAATACAAACACCCACACAAGGTCTACAAAGTGCCAGTATAATCCAGCCTTTTCAATCATCAGGTAATGCCCTCTTTTTTGGAAGACGTCCTTCTGTGTCATGATCAGCATGATGATATTAATGATCACCCCGGAAAACACGTGGAAACCATGGAAGCCTGTAATACCATAAAAATAACCTCCAAAAGCCACCGGTCCATTGGTCCTTACATGCAGTTCGGCCGTATTGATCATTCCCAGCAATTTATCCTTCGGCATTCCCATTAGTTCTTCATGCACCAATGCGTGATTTTGTTCATGCGCCAACATAGCTAATGAATGCTGGGATGAATTCTTCAAGGCCTCGGAAACCTGGCTCATATCCGCCAGATCACCCCAGGGATTGACTCTTGTTGTTTGACCCACCCACTGTATCTGTCCATCGATAAGCGTAGCATGTTCCCCGGTAATAAGGTGATGCCACTCCCATGCCTGGCAACCCAAAAAGGCAAGTCCACCCACGATCGTCCAGGCCAGCCATTTGATCACACCTTGTTTATCTCCTTTATGACCCGCATGTACCGCCAGTACCATCGTAACAGAACTGATGATCAAAATAAAGGTCATTACACTCACAAATGCCAAGGGAAGGTTAGCATGACCAGCGCCAGGAAACGCGTTAAACACTACGTTGGGATCAGGCCAGAAGTTTTGACTAAACCGAATGCTGCCATAAGATATCAGGAAAGCTCCGAATGTAAAAGCATCACTCATCAAAAAATACCACATCATCAATTTGCCATATTCCAGGTTAAAGGGGCTTTTACCTCCACTCCACCATTTTGTCTGATGCGCTGTAGCTGTTGACTCCATATTAGTAAAATTCCAAATTAAAAAATTCCCTCCCGCAATGGCGGGACCGGTTTGGGCCTACCCGATAACGATAAAGAATATCAGCAGGTAGATCCATAATATATCTACAAAATGCCAGTAAGTAGCGGCTACTTCTACCGGCACCGAACTATATGTTTTAGTGCTTCCCAGGAATGCTTTGGTAAAAAGAACTATCAGTACCACTACTCCGCCAACAACGTGTAAAGCATGCAAACCAAAGATCACATATAAGAACTGCCCTGCCCCGGATACCCCTTTAAATGTTATCTGCTGTTGCTCCCACAGCTCTCTGAACCCTAACCATTGCAACAACACGAAAACTATTCCCAGCACAAAAGTCGCCCCGATCAACAACCTGTAATTTTTCATCTCCCTTTGCCTGAAAGAACGTAAGGCCATTTGTATGGTGAGGCTGCTCGCCAAAATC
>JANOCH010000531.1:0-3861 GCA_031412015.1 Chitinophagaceae bacterium | reverse complement strand
ACTGGGTGTTCGCACCTTCATCAATGCTGCCGGTACTTATACCTTTATGACAGGCTCATTAATGCGGGAAGAAGTGGTGGAGGCCATTCGTTCGACATCGCACGATTTCTGCCTGCTGGACGAACTGCAGGATAAAGTCGGCGAAAAAATTGCCGGGTTAACCAAAGCAGAATCCGCCGTCGTAACAGCGGGATGCTTTTCAGCGATGACCCTGGGTCTTGCCGGCGTACTCACCGGCCTGGATCCCAAAAATGCTGAACGACTTCCTCACCTGGCAGGGTCCGGTATGAAATCCGAGGTCATTGTTCAAAAAGGCCATAATGTCGGGTACTCGCAGGCGCTTACTAATACAGGCTGCACCATTGTTTTTGCTGAGACCATCGCGGATGTAGAAAAAATGATCAATGAAAAAACCGCCTTGCTTTGGTTTTTGAATATCCAGTCAGACCAAGGCGTAATTACCCATGAAGAATGGGTGGCGCTTGGAAAAAAACATCATATCCCGACCATGATTGATATTGCTGCTGATGTTCCACCGGTAAGCAATCTTTGGAAATTTAATGAAATGGGTTTTGACCTTGTTTGCATTTCAGGCGGAAAAGCCCTGCGGGGCCCCCAGAGTGCAGGTATCTTAATGGGTAAAAAAGATCTTATTGCAGCAGCCCGTTTATCTATGCCACCACGTGGCTCTACGATTGGCCGTGGCATGAAAGTGAATAAAGAAGAAGTTATCGGAATGTATATTGCCGTGGATCATTATCTTAAGTACGATCATGAAAAAGAATGGCAGGAATGGGAAAGACGTATTGACACAATTAATAGTGCGATAAAAGATATTAATGGCGTCACAACAGAAATCAAAGTGCCGACCCTGGGAAATGTGACACCAACACTGCATGTGACCTGGGACAGCAGTAAAATAAAAATCACGACCAAGGACTTGCAGGAAAAATTACGAAACGCAAATCCTTCCATTGAAGTAATAGGAAACGAAGAGGGCCATATCACGATAACCTGTTGGGTAATGAAGACCGGTGAAGAAAAAATAGTGGCGAAAAGATTGAAAGAGGAATTGACTAAAAGTGTCGCATCATAAAATCCATTTGTGCAACAAATTCATCTTCCCCTCAGTCTGCAGATGCTTTAGACGCGGTATTTGACTTCGTTACATCCTCCTTTGGTCGGCGTAAAATTTATACGATCGTTAAGCTGGATTATACCACAACGGAAAGTTGGTTTTTATATGACTTATCCTGAAAATGCAGGCTTGCGCTTATGTACAAGTTGCTGCTGCGATCCATTTAGATCGCAGACAGGTTGATAACAATAATATCTTAAATAAATAGCGGCCTGGTAAGATAATTTCAATTTAAAGTTTTTTCCATTATGATTATACGGGTGTTTTTTAAAGGGCTATTTTTTATACTGATCTCTCTTTTTTTTATCAACTGCAGCAGTACCGGTTTACCACCTGGTGATACTGACAATGGAGGGCTTTTGTTGCCCGGGAATTTTGAAGCAGTAGTGGTGATAGACAGTGTAGGCCCTGCAAGACACCTGGCTATAAATGATAATGGTGATATTTATATAAAACTGAGGGCGTCTTATCCCGATGGAAGTAATGTGGCTTTAAGAGATAAGAACAATGATGGCAAAGCGGATGTTATAAAAAAATTCGGAACCTATAACGATCCCATGGGATATGGTACGGCTATGCGCATACATAACGGCTATTTGTATTTTAGTTCAACGGGCGAAGTATTTCGCTGTAAATTAAAGCCGGGTGAATTGCTTCCGGATACTTCGCTTGAGGTGATCCTTACTGACGATTTTATAAATGATCCGCATGGATTCAACCATACCGCCAAACCTATAGCTTTCGACGACAAGGGAAACATGTATGTTCCTTTTGGCTCTCCTTCCGATGTATGCCAGCAAATAGACAGGATACCGGAATCACCCGGACAGGATCCCTGTCCACAATTGGCGGAACATGCGGGTGTCTGGAAGTTCGACCCCAACAAAAAAAATCAGACAATACGTGACGGCCAGCGTTTCGCTACGGGTATAAGAAGTGCCGTAGCAATCACCTGGAACCCCGCTGATAAAAATTTATATGTTGTTCAGCATGGACGAGATGATTTGCATCGGACATGGCCGGGACTGTACAACAAATGGCAAAGCGCCATACTTCCGTCAGAAGAGTTTTTGAGGGTAAAAGAAGGCACCAATGCTGGTTGGCCCTATTATTATTACGACCAGGTGCAAGAAAAAAAATTGCTAAATCCCGAGTACGGCGGCGATGGGAAAAAAGTTGGAAAAGGGGCTGAATATGAACAGCCATTGATTGGATTCCCGGCTCATTGGGCCCCGAACGATATTTTATTTTATAAAGGGGACCAATTCCCCGCACATTATAAAAACGGGGCCTTCATCGCCTTTCATGGATCTACCATTCGGGCTCCTTATTCCCAGGCGGGGTATTTTGTAGCTTTTGTTCCTTTTGATAATGGCAAACCTTCGGGTCCCTGGGAAGTTTTTGCAGATGGCTTTGCAGGAATGGATACAATTATTAATACAACCGATGCGCAGCATCGGCCAATGGGTCTTGCAGAAGGACCTGATGGTTCTTTATATATCAGTGATTCACGTAAAGGAAAAATATGGCGTATCATGTTCAAGGGCGACAAAACAAAATTTGGCGATGAGCAATTGGCCAATATGGAGCAAAGAAAAACTAGTGCGCATATCAGAACACCCGATGAAGTGGCAGATAACCTGCAGAAGGAGATAGCAATCGGTGGTGAACAGCTTTATCAAACATACTGCGCGGCCTGTCACTTAGCTGATGGCAAAGGTGATGATAGCCGGTTTCCGCCGTTAGACGGTTCAGAATTTGTGCTCGGCGATAAAACCAGGCTCATCAATATTTTACTGAATGGACTGCAACAACCCATTACCGTAAAAGGCAAGCAATTCAACGGCCTGATGCCGAGCCATCGATTTTTATCGGACAAGGATCTTGCCATGGTCTTAACCTATATCAGGCAGAATTTTAACAATAACTCAAGTGAGATTTTGCCGGAGGAAGTTGAAAGTGAGAGAACAAAATCAATCACTAAAAAATAAACGCCTCATAAAGTTAATACACCATGAATCTGCAGCTAACGAATCCCGATACCAAAAAATAAAAATATACACATGAAAAAGTTGATACCATTTGTTTTGACAGCACTCGTGTTGTTTCCGTTATTAGGTAATTCTCAGAATAACGCCGACCCGGAAGCACGCATAAAGTCGCTCGGCATCCAGTTGATAACTCCAACGGCTCCCATTGCCAATTATGTAAAAGCAGTTCGCGTGGGAAATCTCGTGTATCTCTCAGGTCATGGCCCTGACAAACCCGATGGCAGCCTTGTTACTGGTAAAGTAGGCAGCGACCTTACATTGGAACAGGCAAAGGATGCCGCAAGGCTGACAGCTATTTCCTTGCTTTCAACCTTGAAAGCAGAGATCGGCAGCCTGAATAAAGTGAAACGTGTCGTAAAAGTGCTTGGTATGGTGAATGCGGTACCGGGGTTTGAACAACATCCGCAGGTTATTAATGGATGTTCGGATCTTATGGTGGAAGTGTTTGGTGAAAATGGCAAACATGCCCGTTCTGCAGTAGGCATGGCTTCGCTCCCAAAAAATATTGCCGTTGAAATCGAAATGATAGTGGAATTGAAGAAGTGATAGTAGTACGGGCAGCGATTTTTTTATCTTATGCCAGCTCGCTCAACTAAGAACCCGGTGCAAAAAAATAAACAGTAAAATTGATAGTATGAAAAAAAAATATTGCCTGCTGCCTGCATTTTTTTG
>JANOCH010000530.1:0-3902 GCA_031412015.1 Chitinophagaceae bacterium | reverse complement strand
TTTTGTTTTGTTTTGGCTTTTTGCTAAAAACAATCTGAAACTGCAAACCTGGGTACTGCTTATCTCAAGCTATCTCTTTTATGGCTGGTGGGATTGGCGTTTCTTATTTTTGCTTGCATTCAGCTCAGTTCTCGATTTTTTTGTTGGAAAGTTTTTACACCGGGAGCAAAACAATAGCAGGCGGAAATTTTTCTTCGTGATGAGCATGGCCGTTAACCTGGTATTCCTGGGATTTTTTAAATACTATAATTTCTTTGCTGAAAGTTTTGCCAGCGCATTTTCGATGTTCGGCCAGGATATAAAGGTGGACTCGCTGAACATAATTTTACCTGTAGGAATTAGCTTCTATACTTTTCAGTCGATGAGCTATGCTTTCGATATCTACCGCCGCCAGCTCGAACCGGTTAAAAACATTGTTCCGTTTATGACTTTCGTGGCTTTCTTTCCGCACATGGTAGCCGGGCCGATTCAAAGAGCCTCTTTCTTTCTTCCGCAATTTCTTACTCTCAAAAAATTTGATTATAGCCTCGCTTCCAAAGGTCTGAAAATTATGCTCTTTGGATTTTTCATGAAAGTAGTGATAGCCGACAGGGCAGCACTTTATGTAGATGCAGTGTACGGAAATGTTTATCTGCATACGGGGTGGTCCTTCTTTATGGCCACCTTCTTTTTTGCTTTTCAAATTTATGGTGATTTTGCCGGCTATTCCCTGATAGCAATTGGTTGCGCATTGTTGTTTGGTTTTCACATGTCGCCAAACTTCAACCGACCTTACTTTTCGGCATCCTTTCGCGAGTTCTGGAGCCGATGGCATATCTCCCTTTCAACATGGTTCCGGGATTACCTGTATATCCCGCTTGGAGGCAACAGGGGTACAAAATTCCGCACCTACATCAACCTTTTTGCTACGTTCGTAATAAGTGGTTTGTGGCATGGGGCAAACTGGACATTTGTTATCTGGGGAGCTATTCATGGTTTATTTCAAATAATTGAACGGATCTCCCATCTCGTAAAAATTCCTACAATGCCTAAGTTGATCAGCATACTATTTGTTTTTACAATTACCTGCTTTGCCTGGATATTTTTCAGAGCCGATAACATCGGGGATGCTTCACATATCATTAGCACCATGATTTCCAACCCCGGCAATCATTTATATATTGGCGATAAAGGTATTTTCGCCTTCTCTTTATTTGGAATAATACTGCTTATTTCAATGGAACTAGGGATGGAATATTTCCCGAAAGCGAGCCTGTTACATCATCGCATGGCCCCGGTACGGTATGCTACAATAATAATAATGTTGATCTTAATTATCAGCCTGGGTGTGTTTGATGGAAGTCAGTTTATTTACTTTCAATTCTGACAAATGAAGGAAACCCTGCTAAAATATTGTTATCATAATGTTTGAAAAATTACAAACCCTGAATTTTAAAAAATGAAAAAATTGATTTTTAAAATTTGCCTGTTGCTCGCTATACTGGCGCTGTGTGACCGGCTTGCAGGGCTTGTTCTCGATTGGCTGCGTGATCATTCACCCGACGGGAGATACTATAAAACCAGTTATTCGCTAAAAAACTGTAAAGAAGACCTGATTATTATTGGGAGCTCGAGAGGAGAGCAAAATTACATTCCTAAGATTTTTGAAGATTCGCTGGGGCTTGGCTGCTGGAATGCAAGCCGGGGTGGCCAGGGGTTGCCCTATTTCCGGGCCATCGAAGAAGGTATTTTTGACCGATACACGCCGAAAGTAGTTATCCTGAATGTCGATGAAAATGACTTAGTGACGCCACCCGACTATGAAATAGCCGGCGTATTACGGCCCTACTATCACAGCTGCCCTCCTATTCGTCCCGTTTTAAATAAAGCCTCCAATTTTGAGTGGTTATTAATGCAATCCAGGCTCTATGAATACAATTCGAGTTTTTATTATCTGCTTCGTCCTTATTTTATTCAAGGTTTGGACGGAAAAACAAGTGACAAAGGCTGGAAACCAAATTCTGGAAATCTAAATGTGGAGCTCACAAAGAAACTGGAAATAGTTAACGAGATAGACCAAGATTCGTTGAATAAAGAATCTGTCGCACTGATAGAGACTTTCGTGAAAAAGATCAGGCAAAGAGGTTCTCAATTAATTTTTGTTGTGTCCCCCAATTATGGACGAAGCCCGGATACGTCACATACGATAAAATACCTTAGAGAAAAATCCATGAAAGAGGATATTCCTCTTTTTGTATATTCAAGTGACACTGCTTTTATCACACACCCCAATTACTTTGCTGATCCTGATCACCTGAACGTGGAAGGCGCCCAACTCTTCACAAAAGACCTGGTACATAAGATAAGATTCAAAATGGCCTCGGGCAAACAATTCACACTTCTGAAAAAACAAAGTGCGATGAATTGAAACCAGCAATTTGTATTTTGCCAAAAAGTGCAGGCAGCCTAGTGTTTACCAGTATAAAGAAACGAACAGCCATAAAAGGTTCCGAAGTTCTAGCCATTTAGATCATTACTCACGACCTGGTGATTTACCAAAGCCGGAGTCTTAAACTCTCGTAAGAATTTCAGAATTTTAAGGTTTAGCCTTTTAAACGGGCCGTTCAATCCTTTCGATAATTTAAAGTAGCTATAAGCAAGTCCATAAACCCCACGAGAATCTCCTTTAGCAGCTTTCATTAGGTACTCTTTCGCCTCATTTTTTTTACCTAAACTGTAATAGTCCGTAGCGACAGTGAATTCCCACCAGGCAGCTTCCTGAGCGGAAAAAATATTCTTCGCTCTTTCCAACAGTATCTTGCGTGCGGCTATCATTTTATCGAGGGCCATGCTGGCAGAATTTTCTGTGAAAAAAATGACTGATACTATATCGTCGTGTAATGCAAATGTCTCATGTGCCGATATTCTCACGCTCAATTCTATATCCTCTAACGGGGCGGCATTTTGATCAAATCCCCCCGAGATTTGAAACAACTCTTTTTTAATCATCCAGCGTGAGGGAAAACCTGCACAAATTTGTTTCAATTCAAGTTTTATCTCGTCCACAATTTGCCCGGTTGACCGTCTACAGACCTGGTATCCTGAAACAAGAAACCTGGATCCGGATTTCTGAATAGCTTTTAGCTGGGACTCAAAACGATGTGGCAGGCTCAGGTCATCATCATCGAGAAACGCAATATATTCTCCCCTTGCCATCTCAACCCCGTAGTTTCTTGCAGAACTGACTCCCTTTTCCTTATTCAGGTAATACTTAATTCGGGGATCCTTTTGGGCATAGCCGGCTACCATTCCAGCCGTATGATCTGTAGAACGATCATCCACTATGATCAATTCCCAATCAGGATGAGTCTGGCAAAGAATGCTCTCTATAGCTTCTTTCAGCAGGTGAGCCCGGTTAAAACTTGGCACGACACAAGAAACGAGTTCGTTCATTTTAATTCCTTATTGATAATATTGCTTTGACAAAAACAGGCAACCCTTTCGAGGGCTAAAAATCAATACCACCATTGTACTCTATACTCATTAAATTTATTTCCTGATTATCTTTACGTGGTCATGAAAAATCAGGAACCGGTATTCAATACGTTTACTTTCATATTGATTAAAATTCAATGCCTGTTCCTTAAACTATCTTTTCCTGGTCTGTCTAGCCCTACTAACACATTTCCAATAAATATAACCAAATTAAATAATCATTAGCTAACTTGATATCGTAATCACCACCTGATTATGATTATACCTAATGCTTTCCAAAAAAAAATGATTTGATGAAAGTTTTACTCCTTGTGCCAGGCCGGTATGGATTTCACCATACTTTCAAAGAGCTTTTCACTTATATGGGTGCCGAAATTCAGACAATTGACTACCATCACCTGGTGAAAGGCTGGCAGGAAAAAATAAAT
>JANOCH010000529.1:0-4159 GCA_031412015.1 Chitinophagaceae bacterium | reverse complement strand
TCATCTTCGGCGTCCATTCGCATTCACCGGTGAGCCACGGTGATTTATTCCTCGTTAACTCCGCTGCGGCGGTCTCATCCACCACAAAAGTCGCATCATCATGGTTTTGTAGTAAAGAGGCTGGTACCTGGTCCGTGACTTCCTCCTCTACCGCTTTTTTTATGATCGGCGCTTTTCCCGGGCCCCAGGCCATCAGGATTATTTTTTTTGATTTCAGAATGCTGCTGATTCCCATGGTAATGGCCAGCCGTGGCACTTCTGAAATGTTAGCAAACTCATACGAATTGGCAAGGCGGGTGGAGGTATCTAAGGTGATCAGTCTTGTGCGTGAATGAATGCTTGAGCCCGGTTCATTAAATCCAATATGGCCATTATTACCAATACCCAGTATTTGCAGGTCGATACCTCCGGCGTCTTCGATCATTTTTTCATACTGGTTGCAGTGTGACTTGATATCTTCTTTTTTTGTTTCGCCTTTGGGAATATGTATATTTTTTGGATTGATATCTACATGATCAAAAAGATTGGCCCGCATGAAACGATTATAGCTTTGCAACGCGTCATTATCGATAGGATAATATTCATCGAGGTTGAAAGTGACCACGTTTTTAAAACTTAGTTTTTCCTCTTTATGCATCCGAACCAGTTCGGCGTACAATGTTTTGGGTGTAGAGCCGGTGGCCAGGCCAAGAACGCAGGGAAGTTTTTTCTTTTGTTTGTCGCGGATAAGCGCTGCGATCTCGCGGGCCACTGCCAATGAGCCTTGTTTGAGATCAGGATGAATTTTTACGGGGATTTTTTCAAAACTGTCAGTAAGGTCAATGGAGGGGACTTTTTTTGTCATGTCTTTCTATTTTCAGTTTATTGAAGTCCCGAAGATATTAAAATGCAGGAAGGCTGGCGGACTATTGATGACATTTATTTGCGTAATCGGTTGTTCAATAATTCATTTTTACAGGCAATCTTCAACCGGATCTGCAGTGCTAATTTGAATTTCAGCAGTAAAATTACCTTGCGGGTGATATTAAAAGATAAAAGTAAAGCGGCATGTAAGTAATGACAGGCCTGCTTTTTAGCCATTATTGGTTTTATTCATTAAAAAGCTCATGCGATTTAATTACGCCGAGGTTGGTGTTTTCCGTTAATCTAAGTATATCTCTCTGCTTTAGTCTGGTAAGGGAGCACCAACAAACAAGCTTAAACCTGCTCCATTAACTCTGGAAATTAAATCATGATTTGAAGATTCCCGCAATTACATCTTTCTCATACAAGAATGAATAATTGGGACCTCTTTAGACACAGATGCGGTCAACGGCGGGGGTTGTTGGTGCTCCCTTAATAATCTAAATTTGTATATCTCCTAAAATTGGCGGGAAACACCAACAACGGAGTAAATAAGATTTCAATGGCTGCATCCATATGTATTTAATTTTTTGTTCTTTCGGAGTCCTCTTCCTGAACAGTCATCAAGGGTCTCACCGGGGTTTGGCCAAGTCAACCCCATTGTGTAGAGCGCTACCCAGGCGATAGTATCTTCCTTAGCGCTTTTACCGATTGATGAAAAAGATTTCGGGCCACCTGGTAGTTGATACCCATTACTTCGCTTACTTCCTCATAGGTCAATTCCTGGTAAAATTTGAGGTAAACGATCTCTTTTTGACGGTTGGAAAGTTGTTGCATCGCGGCGATAACCATGGCGGATCTTTCTTCACTTTCCTGCCGGCTGATCAGCAAGGTTTCATGGCTGAATTCAAATCCCGTTTCGTCATGAATGCTTGTTAGGGCAAGCCCGGATATTTTTTGCAGTGCCCGGAATAATTTATACTTGAGGGCTTTGAATAAATAGGCTTTTACCGATTGCACCTGCGTCTGGCTTTTGTTTTGCCACAGCTCGACAAATAATTCCTGTATACAATCCTCCAGGAGCTCCTGGTCTGAAGAAAATTTACTTCCAAACTGAAGAAGCGGATGATGATACCTTCGGAATAGTTTTCCAAAGGATTCCGAATTACCCTGTTTGTAAGACTCCCATAGTTCGATATCGGGGTTGCTGCTGATCAAGTTTTCCTTCTGAGATTATTCATTAAAACCTCAAATCTAACCTATCTGTTATGTTTCTGCGACAATTTAGAAAAAGCGGGTAAATATTAGTTACAAAATATCACATTCAGGTACTAATTTTATCAGCGAAAGATGTAAGATGGACATGAAGATCAAAAATATTGATGAATTACTTTGTGATGACGGGTTTCTTGCGTGGTTTTTTAAAAAGGACCAGGCCAGTATCGACCTATGGGAAGCCCGTATAACAAATGATCCTGAACAAAAAAAAGTAGTTGATGAGGCTATTTTAGTACTGGAAACGATCAAAATAAAGGAAGAAAATACGGATAGGGCAGGTACGGAAAGAGCTGAAAGAAAAATTTTCGAGAGGATAAATTCGGCTAATGCTGCTCCTGGCGCGACTTCGCCGCCGGTCCGCTCCATCAATAGTAGGAAAATATTGCGGTGGGCTGCTGCCGCAATTTTCTTAATAACAGCCGGACTGGGATTATTCAAATACTTTCAGCCAGGTGAGCCGTTTATTGAAACTCGCTATGCGGAGATAAAGAATGAATCTTTACCCGATGGCTCCCTGGTTACATTGAATGCCAATAGCAAATTGACCTATGGGAAAAACTGGAAAGAGAAGGGCGACCGGGAAGTGTGGGTAAGTGGCGAAGCTTTCTTCGAGGTGAAAAAGACAGAACAGCAAAGTAAATTCATCGTTCATGCCGGGAATTTTGACATCATCGTAACCGGTACCGAATTTAATGTGGTAAACAGGAATGGGAAAACGAATGTATTGCTAAAAGAAGGTAGCGTGATTGTTCGGACAACGAACGGAACAGAAACAACCATGAAGCCGGGCGATTTTGTTGAGTTTACAAACGATCGGATACAATCAAAGGCAGCAAAAGATATTCAGGTTTTAGCATGGAAAGACCGTAAATTTATCTTTGAGAAAACGCCGATGAAAGAAGTTGGAACCAGCATCAGTGAATTATATGGAGTTGAGGTGAGGTTGGGCGATGATGCTGTTGCTGCTGATTCTATTTCTGGTATTTTGCCCAATGATAACCTGGATGTTTTTTTGGAATTGCTTCAAACCACTTATAACTACGAAATCATTAAAAGCAACCAGGATATTTTGATTAAATCGCGGCGCTGAAGATAGATTGACTGCTTAAAAACTGCTTTATGAGGGAAAAAAAACTGGTTTTTTTCTTCTTTTTGTATTGGCCGCTATTTACATTACTTCCATTCAATACTATTGAAGCGCAAAATGCTTTGTCTTTAAGCAAGAAGAAGGTTAAGTCCTCCCCGTTTAAATTATCTTCAGTAGCTGCTTCTCAAAGTATTCACACCGAAAAGCAAAAACTTTTCAATGTTCTCCGTCAACTTAACCAGACCCAGGGCATTTATTTTCTTTTTACCGATAAGACGTTTGGTGATATCATGGTTGAACCGGTGGAAGATAGCAAGCAACCGGTGGAACAGATATTAATGGCTTTGTTGAAGAATACTGATCTGAAATTCAGGAAAATCAATGCAAATACATTTATAATCCTTCCACTAAAGAGTAATTCGACCACGACTTTTTCCGCGGAAATGGATTATACCAAATCATTACCCGCCGAATTAAAGGAAACAGGGGACCAGGCGCTGGTAACTAATGTACGCTCTATTAAAGGAAAGGTGATAACAGGAGAAGGCGCACCGTTGGCCAATGTGAGTGTATTGGTCAAGGGAACTACCAAAGGAATAATTACCAATAGCAACGGGGAATTTGATATCACCGGAAACACGGGTGATGTTCTGGTGTTTTCATTTGTAGGGTATGCAAAAAAAGAGATCGTAATCGAAAATGATATTCCCGCAAATTTAATTACCCAACTTTCTATTGCGGACAGGCAAATGGATGAGGTGGTCATCACTTCATTAGGCGTAAAGAAATCACAACGATCCATTGGCTATTCGGCTAATACCATAAATGCTGATGAACTTACGGCATCCGGAAATACCAACTTTGCTTCAGCAATGTATGGAAAAGCCGCAGGTGTTCGTATCAGTACTGCTCCCGGGGGCGCCACAGCGCGGTGCAGGGGCCGGGGCTCAC
>JANOCH010000528.1:0-4206 GCA_031412015.1 Chitinophagaceae bacterium | reverse complement strand
ATAGTTTGGGATGGAACTGCTATATCATTAGTGGCAGCAGGGCGGTGATATCACGTTTTCCAATTAAAGCCATCAGCGTAGCAAAAGCTCAACCGGAAAATCATCATGGCAGTTCGGTTAATAACGCTCAAGCTGTATTGCTGCAAATCAATCCAAAACGGCAAATAGTTTTCGGAGTTCTCCATCTTATGTATACTCCCTACGAACCTTACGACATAGCGGATAAAAAATTAATGACAAAGCAAGAGGCTGAAGCGTCGGCCAGGAAGGCAAGATTGCACGAAGTGAAATTCATGTTGGAAGAAATAAAACCCTACCAGCAAAAAAATATTCCGGTGGTGTTGGTGGGTGATTTTAATGAACCCAGTTGTTTAGACTGGACCAGGTCAGCGATAAAACACCGAAATAACAGTGAATTGAACTTTGCTGTCAACTGGCCAGCCAGTCGTCTTTTATTAAACAATGGCTTTGAGGACGCCTACAGGAAAATTTACACTGCTGTAAGCAACAAACCAGGATATACCTGGACATCCAGACCCGGTCTTTGGAGAACCCCGGAAATACATGATCGTATTGATCTTATTCATATTACCAAAAAAAATATCAAAGTAACGGGCGGCTGGGTCGTAGGAGAAAAGTCAGTATTTTCCGATATCATTGTTGAACCATGGCCTTCTGATCACCGGGCGGTTGTTGCAGAACTGGTGATTCAATAAGGGTATTGAATAAAATATGCGATCAAAATTTTTTATAGGTGTTTTGGTGGTTTGTTGCGTTACAATGCAGGCACAAAAGCCGGTGTACACCAACTCATTTCCTTTCAGTGAAAAATATCATACCACCCGTTCTCCTTTTGGTACAGCCTTTGACCTTACCCTTTTATCACCTAAAAGGACGGTATTGCAGGAAGCCTATCCTCTATCCCAAACAAAGATTTCATTTTCTGTTTTGTTGTGGCTAAAGGCGGATAAGGATATTCAGCAGTCCTATACTATTCTCAGTAGTTACGGCGAAACAAAAGAAAGCAAAGTAGGTTGGAAAATCGGGATGCAGTCTAACGGAGCATGGTTTTGGTCGATGGATAATGATAAAATACACCACGATTATTATCCCACAGAAAAGCGACAAACGATCAAAGACGGTAACTGGCATCAACTGGCTTTTAGTTATAATGCGGTAAAAGAGGAAACCCGGTTATACTATGACGGTCTGAATGTCGCCATATTGTATTTGCCCGGATTCACAAAATTGGCAACGGAACAATTGCTTACCGGCGGTGAGATAAAAGGTGATCTTGGTGAATGGGAAACTTTCAATGGTTGTATTGACGAAGTGCAATTGTATGAAGGAGTACTTGATGCCTCATTTATCAGGCGAACCTATCAAAATTTTTTTCCTAAAAAAGTTACTTCTGGTAAACATAGCAAGTTCTTGTCCGTAATGAATTATAATCTCTGGCATGGTGGGAGAGAGACCGGTAAAGAAACCGGTGTGAGCCGGATCGTTGATATCATAAAGAACTCCGGTGCGGATATTGTTTCCATCCAGGAAACCTATGGTTCTGGTCCCGTGATCGCGGATGCGTTGGGTTACTATTTTTACCTGCGCAGCTCCAATCTGTCGATCATGAGCCGTTACCCGATTGAAGAAACTACGGATAGCTATGAACCATTTTATAATGGAGGTGCTTTTGTCCGTTTACCAAATAATAAAAAGCTGCTGTTCTTTACCAATTGGCTGAATTATCCTTTTGATTACTGGGACCTATTGGAAAAAGGAAAATCAATTGACAGGGAATACTGGCTCCAGCAGCAAATAAGTGTGAATGCAAAACGATTAAAAGACATACTGGAAAAAATAGGACCGTATCTGCAAATGACAGACAGCATTCCCGTAATCTTTTGCGGGGATTTTAATGCAGGTTCACATTTGGATTGGGTTGAAACTACAAAGCATCTTAATAAGGGATATGTAATACGTTTTCCCAACAGCGTCCTGATGGAGAAGAATGGATTCAAGGATAGTTTTAGAGACATACATCCAGACCCTTTACAGGAAAGAGGAATAACCTGGAGCCCGACTTTTACCAATGCTTTTAAAGACCGGATCGATTATATTTATTACAAGGGAAACCAGCTTAAGCCTGTTCGCTCTTTTACAATTTCAAAACACCCGGTAAAATACCCGTCTGATCATGCGGCGGTGGTGACGGTCTTTACTCTTAATTAATAAGTATAAACAGTTGCAAGAAAGTGGCAGCGGTTGATACTGCTTTAAGGTTTACAAAAAAAGGTTGCCAACTTTTTGAAAAGTTGGCAACCTCAGTTCGAAAACAATTTAACAGCTTACACCTTCACCCAACTCTGCTTCTTATTACTTTCCAGGATTTTTTCACAGATCAGCAATTCACGATAGCCATCGGCGAAAGTAGGATAGGGGGCATTCTCCGGTTGTGTACCTGCAGCCACCGCTTCATACACTTCTTTGAATAATTGTTTGGATGTATCCGGGAATCCTTCGTTATGTCCACCCGGGAAGCTCATGATAGCACGGGCTTCAGGATAAGCGAGGGAAGGATCACGCATCAGTGATTCATTATAACCATCACGATTTCCGATCCAAACTTTATTGGGTGCTTCGGAGTTCCAGGCAAATGTTTTTTTAGAACCTGATATCTCAAGCTTCAATTGATTCTTTCTGCCGGCAGAAACCTGTGACACTGTGATAGAGCCACGATTGCCATTGCTAAAACGTAATAGAACATTCGCATGATCTTCCGTAGTGATCGGCACATCCGCATAATCTTCAGCTTTGAGCATTTTGCCGGAATAGGTCTCTACCGGTTTTAACGGCTTCTTACGGGTTTTGTGTATCGTATTAAAATCCGCCATCACTTCTGTTGTCTTTAGCCCGGTGATGTATTCAATAACGTCCATCAGGTGCGAACCGATATCGGCGATGGCTCGGGAGTCGCCGGATTTATCGGGCTCTAAACGCCAGTTATAATCGGTTTCATAAAACAACCAGTCCTGCAGGTATGATCCCATTATCGAATATATTTCACCGAGATCGCCTTTTTCCCTCATGGTTTTCATTTGCCTTACCAAAGGATAGTAACGCAAATTAAAATGGACCGCATTGACAAGTCCGGTCTGTTTAGCCAGGGCAACTAGCTCCTCAGCTTCTTGCAGGTCCTTGGCAAGAGGCTTTTCGCAGACTACATGCTTGCCAGCCAGTAAAGCGGCTTTCGATTGAGGATAATGCAGGAAGTTAGGAGTGCAAATGTGAACCGAAACGATGTCTTTCATTTCCAGCAATTGATCAAAGGTGCAGGCCCTTTCAATACCGAGTTGGGCGGCTTTGCTGGTGGCTAACTCAATGTTTGCTTCGCATAGTGCTACTACTTCTATATTTGGCAGTCGTCTGAGGGCTTCGATATGGGCCGGGCCGATAAAGCCTGTTCCAACGACACCCACTTTAATTTTTGACATGGCAATTAGTTTTTAAGAAAATTAAGTTTCAATTTTTATTACCCCTGCAATTGAGTTTAATAACCAATGGGGCCGTTAAAATTACAGGTTATTGTAAATACACGAAGTTTTTTTTGATGTACTTTTAATTTTTGTAGAAAGACATTTTACAACTATGAAAGTTCTACCCGCAGGAAGGATGAGTTTGCTATGGTTGAAGCAATGGCAGGTTGACGGCAAAGCGTTCACCGTTTTTTTCTTCTATTTGTACATCCTCTCTTTGCAGTAATTTATATTTCTCCCGGATGGTGTATAAGCCGATACCGATAGAATCGGTTTTGGTGAGTTTTTTTACCAGGTTGTTTTCTACTACCAGGTATCCATTGCCTGCTGATCGTATTGAAATCGTAATGGGCTGTTGTTTGGTCATACTATTGTGCTTTACCACGTTTTCAACCAGCAATTGCAGACTTAGCGAAGGAATCCGGTAGGAATAGTATTTGGGATCAACCTGCACGTCAAAATTTAGACTGTCTTTATGCCTTGTCTGGAGTAGTTCGCAATAGCTCTGGATAAATTTTATTTCGCTCTCTACGTTACTCAGGTCATTTTTATTGCTCCGGAGCAGGTAGCGGTATACTTTGCTTAATTCATCCAGGAATTTATCAGCCGTTTGTTTGTCTTCCGTTATTAATGAAGACAACGTATTAAAACAATTGAATAAAAAATGCGGGTT
>JANOCH010000527.1:0-3601 GCA_031412015.1 Chitinophagaceae bacterium | reverse complement strand
TGAAATAAGTCAGAAGTCAGAAGTCAGAAGTCAGAAGTCAGAAGTCAGAAGTCAGAAGTCAGAAGTCAGAAGTCAGAAGTCAGAAGTCAGAAGTCAGAAGTCAGAAGTCAGAAAAATAACCAAATGAGAAAGTTAAGAATTTTATTGGGTTTTTTCTTATATGCAAGCGTCTCATTTGCCCAGGACCAGAGGCCTGCTTTTTGGGATGATATCCAGGGATTCAAAAAAAAGGACTCTGTTTCTTTTCCCACGAAGGACGCTATTTTGTTTGTCGGTAGTTCATCTTTCACCATGTGGAAGGATGTGCAAAATTATTTTCCGGCATATACTATTATCAACAGGGGCTTCGGTGGCTCTTCATTGCCGGATGTTATACGATACGCTGATGATATTATTCTTCCCTACAGCCCTAAACAAATTGTGATCTATTGCGGTGAAAATGATTTTGCCGGTTCTGATACCGTTACGGCTCAATTGGTATTTGCCAGGTTTAAACAATTATTTTTTATTATAGGAGATCAATATCCCAAAGCGAAGCTCACCTATATTTCCATGAAGCCAAGTCCAAGCCGGCTTCGGTTAATGCCAAAAATGCTGGAGGCAAACCTTTTGATCAAAAACTTTTTAAAGAAAAAAAGAAAAACATCTTTTGTTGATGTTTACCATAGCATGCTGGAAGCCGATGGTAAACCCATTGAGTCTATCTTCCTTGCTGATAAATTACATATGAACGCTAACGGTTATGCTATCTGGCAAAAATTAATTGAACCACATTTACTGAAATAATAAAACAATAGAATATGAAACTGCTACTAAGGCTGTCGCTTGGCTTATTGATCATAACCTCTTTGAACGTTGCTGCTCAAACTTCGCAGGATACAAAATCCGATAGCTATCGGATGAAGAGCTTCATTGACGGACTGATAAAAAAGATGACGTTGGAAGAAAAGCTGGGGCAACTGAATTTACCGGGGGCCGGAGATATCACCACCGGGCAGGCTAGCAGTTCGGATATCGCAAAAAAAATCGAGCAGGGAAAGGTAGGCGGCTTATTCAATATTAAATCAGTAGCCAAGATCAAAGAAGTACAAAAACTGGCTGTTGAAAAGAGCCGCCTTAAAATTCCTTTGATCTTTGGTATGGATGTGATACATGGATATGAAACTGTATTCCCGATCCCCTTAGGGATGAGTTGTGTTTGGGATATGAAACTGGTGGAACGCAGCGCACAGATAGCCGCACGCGAGGCCAGTGCGGATGGAATCAACTGGACCTTTTCACCCATGGTCGATATTTCCCGTGACCCCCGATGGGGAAGGGTCTCAGAAGGTAATGGTGAAGATGCCTACCTTGGTTCTGAAATTGCGAAAGCCATGGTGAAAGGCTACCAGGGTAATGATCTTTCAAAGAATAATACGATCATGTCCTGTGTTAAACACTACGCATTGTATGGCGCTGCTGAAGCAGGTCGTGATTATGGTACCACTGATATGAGCCGGCAAAGAATGTATAATGAGTACCTGCCTCCTTACAAAGCAGCCGTGGATGCAGGCGTTGGATCCGTTATGGCTTCTTTTAATGAAATAGATGGTATACCGGCGACGGCTAATAAATGGTTGTTGACAGATCTATTGCGCAGGCAATGGGGGTTCAAAGGATTTGTAGTGACCGATTACACCGGCATCAATGAAATGGTGGATCATGGAATTGGTGATCTGCAAGCTGTCTCTGCAAGAGCATTGATGGCAGGTGTGGATATGGATATGGTCGGCGAAGGTTTACTGACAACGATACAGAAATCAGTTAAGGAAGGAAAAGCTACGCAACAGCAGATCGATCTTGCCTGCAGAAGAATACTGGAAGCTAAATATAAATTGGGCCTGTTTGAAGACCCATACCGTTATTGTGATGAGAACAGGGCAAAGACGGAAGTGTTTACGGATGCTCACCGGAAAGAAGCAAGAGCTATCGCCGCGGAGAGTTTTGTATTATTAAAGAACCAGGGCAATGTATTGCCATTGAAAAAAAGTGGAACCATCGCATTGATCGGTCCATTGGCAGATGCAAAAGAGAATATGCCCGGTACCTGGAGTGTAGCGGCAAACTTTTCCAAAGCGACATCGGTTATTGCAGGGTTGAAAGAAGTGGTCGGCGATAACGCAAAAATAATTTATGCCAAAGGTTCCAACCTGGATGCGGATAGTCTGATTGAAGAGAGAGGAACGATGTTTGGAAAAACATTGAGAAGAGACCGTCGTCCCGCCGGCGAAATATTAGAAGAAGCAATTAACATAGCTAACCAGGCAGACGTAATCGTCGCAGCGCTGGGCGAATCCGCTGAAATGAGCGGAGAAGCCAGCAGCCGCACCAACATTGATATACCTGAGATACAAAAGGACTTGCTTAAAGCATTATTAAAAACAGGCAAGCCGGTTGTATTGGTTTTATTTGCGGGCAGACCAATGACCTTAAAATGGGAACAGGAAAACGTGCCTGCGATTTTAAATGTTTGGTTTGGAGGTTCTGAAGCAGGTTATGCTATCGCCGATGTATTATTTGGCGACGTGAATCCGTCAGGGAAATTGAGCACTACTTTCCCGCAGAATATCGGCCAGGTCCCTCTTTTCTATAATCACAAGAATACAGGACGTCCATTGCCGGAAGGAAAATGGTTTCAAAAATTCCGTTCCAACTATTTAGATGTTTCGAATGATCCGCTTTACCCGTTTGGCTTTGGACTTAGTTATACGTCCTTTTCCTATGGCGATATAAAATTGAGCAGCCCTTCTATGAAAGCGGGACAAAAAATAACGGCAGCGGTTACAGTTACCAATACAGGAAATAAAACGGGCAAAGAGGTAGTGCAACTATATATACGGGACCTGGTTGGCAGCAGTACAAGGCCAGTTAAAGAATTAAAGGGCTTTCAAAAAATTGAATTAAAGCCCGGTGAATCCAAAGCGATTTCATTTGACATCACGGTTAGCGATCTGAAATATTATAATTATGATCTGAAATATGTGGCGGAACCAGGAGACTTCAAGGTGTTCATTGGTGGTAATAGCCGTGACGTCAAAGAAGCGGGTTTCAAATTGGATTAAATAAGGACATGCAAAAATCTAAATACTTTTTATTCTTATTTGCTATACTGTTCTGTAAAGCTTTAATAGCACAGAACAGTAAGGAACAACCGTTGAACATCATTTTCATACTGGCGGATGATCACCGGTATGATGCAATGGGGTTTATGAATAAGATAAAAGGTTTGCAAACACCAGGCATGGATCTGATGGCCAAAGAAGGAGCTCATGTTAAAAATGCATTTGTATCCACTGCTTTGTGTTCACCAAGCCGGGCATCTATTCTTACAGGCCAGTATGCACATACCCATACCGTGGTTGACAACGAAGCAGCATTGCCAAAGGATCTTGTCTTCTTCCCGAAATACATGCAGCAAAAAGGTTATCAAACAGCCTTCATGGGTAAATGGCATATGGGTAATACGGATGATCAGCCGCAGCCCGGCTTTGATCACTGGATCAGTTTCCAGGGACAAGGTGTATACTACAATCCGGTTCTAAATATTAACGGTAAAAGAGAA
>JANOCH010000526.1:0-2204 GCA_031412015.1 Chitinophagaceae bacterium | reverse complement strand
CAAGCGTACTGAATCTGTTCAGCAGGTGTGGGTAGGTTATTTTAACCAAACTCGTTTCAACAATAAATGGGGCCTTTGGGCTGATCTCCATTTGAGAAGTAAAGAAGACTTCGTTAATAATTTGTCGCAGTCACTAGTTCGTTTAGGGCTCACCTACTACCTGCACGATGATGTTAAACTGACCACAGGTTATGCCTGGGTCAATCATTTTCCAGCGGAAAATCATAAGAATATTTCACAACCCGAACATCGTCCCTGGCAACAACTACAATGGCATACCCGATATTCCAAATTACGGTTGATGCAATGGTTTCGCCTGGAAGAACGTTGGCGGAGAAAAATTTTAAATGATGATCAATTGGCTGAAGGCTATAGCTTTAATTTTCGTGTGAGGTATAATTTCATTTCGCAATTTCCTTTAAGTAAAAAAAGATTTCAGCCGAATACACTATCATTTGTAGTAAATAATGAAGTGCATATAAATTTCGGGAAACAGATCGTCAATAATTACTTTGATCAGAACCGGTTTTTCCTGGGTTTCAATTATCATGTTAACAAACACGATAACCTGCAGTTTGGTTATATGAATATTTTTCAGCAACTCGCTGCTGGTAATCGCTATCGGAGTAATCATGTAGCCAGGCTATTTTATTTTCATAACCTTGATCTGAGAAAGAGCTAGTTTTAGTAAGTTCAATAGCAGCTACATTTGTAACACAAAGTAAATGATAACAGATGCTTTCCCACACGAACAAAAAAGCAAGCCCGGCCGGAGGAGCATTAGTATTGACAGATAACACTGAAACCGGGGAAGATGGAAAGCAGAACTTTTTTTCCAGATTATCCGAAGATATCTGGGCGGTGATAATCGGCAGTTTGCTGATTTCCGCGACACTGGTTATGGCATTTGTGTCACCCGGTTTTAAATTTACAAGCCCCTTATATCAATGGTCGGGCACGGGAGAGCTTTTTGAGAAAGTGTTATCGACATACAATCTATTAATATTTGTGGGAATCGGACTGCTATTCGCATTGTTTTCATCTATAGCGATCCGGTTATCAGGAGGCAGTATAAAAAAGTACGTTACGGGCTTTATATTCATTTACGTGTTGGGTATTTTTTCTCTGATCATTGCTGGCAACAAATCAATCAACTCTTATGGTATCGAATACGTGGTCTTTGCCCTGGTACTTGGATTGCTGATCGGCAACCTTACGGTATTGCCTGCCTGGATAAAAGAAGCGGCCCGGTCGGAGTTTTTTATAAAGACAGGATTGGTCATATTGGGCATCAGTGTATTGTTTACAGATATTATTAAAGCTGGCTTACCAGGCATTTTACAAGCTGTATTGGTAGTAAGCGTCGTTTGGTTTTTAGCTTTATGGCTAAGCCGGAAACTAAAAGTAGATGATGAGTTTGGTGTAATACTCGCTTCCGCTGTTTCCATCTGTGGTGTATCGGCGGCTATTGTTGCCAGTGGCGCCATTAAAGGGGATAAGAAAAAATTATCCTATATCACCACGCTCGTGTTACTGGTAGCAATTCCTATGTTGATCCTTCAGCCCTGGATAATAAAGCAATTCGGCATTCCTGAAATCGTCGGAGGGGCATGGCTTGGCGGTACCTTGGATACGACAGCTTCTGTAACAGCCGCTTCCCAACTGGTAGGCCCTATAGCTGTCAAGACAGGAGTCATTATTAAATTTTCGCAGAACGTTTTAATTGGCGTAGCCGCATTTTTCATCGCGGCATGGTGGACTTTAAAAAAGAATCCGGAACAAGATGCTGCTACCGAAGGAAAGGGACTAAAGATCATCTGGGAGCGATTTCCCAAATTTGTGCTGGGCTTTATAGCTGTTTCACTGATATTTTCGTTTTTGATCCCGGCCGATACTACCAAACAGGTTAGTGGGTTTCTCAACAGTTTGCGCACCATTTGGTTTGCACTAGCCTTTGTAGCGATCGGGTTGGAAGCCCGGTTTTCTGATTTAGTGAAAATACAGGGAGGCCGACCCGCCCTGGCATTTATTGCAGCTCAATTGTTTAATATTTTATGGACCTTGCTGTGGGCGTATCTACTCTTTGGCGGAATTCTGTTACCGACACCTGATATAAAATGAAACCTTAGATAAATAATTACAAGTATGAAAAAAACAATTTCGATATTGGTACCCTTCATTTTATTTGGCTGTCTAGCTTTTGG
>JANOCH010000525.1:0-3691 GCA_031412015.1 Chitinophagaceae bacterium | reverse complement strand
CCGCCGGTTTCATCCAATAAAATATTCCAATCGGTAAACCCCACCATTCCGTTATTAAAGTCATTGATCATGCTTCGTCCGTATTCCTCACCTAATACCCAGGCATTATACCGGCTTGCATTAAAACTTTCAGCACATCCTTCCGTGAAAAAGATATTTTTATCGGGCCAGGCTTCGTATACTCTCCTGACATTATCATACATCGGCTGTCCGCCACTCCAATCTTCGTACCAGTGAAATCCAATCCCCCAGGCATATTTGGCTGCTTCAGGATCATCAAAATATGTTTTTGCACGCTGGTAGATAAGATCCCGGTTATGATCCCAAACAATGATCTTCTTATCTTTCAATCCTTCCTTCTCCATCGTGGGGCCCAAATGCTTTTTCAGAAAATCTCTTTCCTCTTCCGCTGTGTAGATACAACTTTCCCATCGCTGTTTGGCCATGGGCTCGTTCTGAATACTGATTCCCCAAACTGGAATATTTTCTTTCTCATACTCCTTAATGAACTTTGTATAATACATTGCCCAGCTATCATAAAATTCCGGTTTCAGCTTGCCCCCTTGCAGCATATTATTATTGTCCTTCATCCAGGCCGGCGGACTCCATGGACTTGCAAACAGATCCAGTTTTCCACCCGCAGCAGCCATGGCCGCTTTAATAAATGGGATCTTGTATTTCCTGTCATGCTCAATATTGAATGATTTCAATTCTTTATCATTGCTATCGACATAGTCATAACTGCCGCTACTGAAATCGCAGCTATTGATATTGGTACGGGCAACGGTATAGCCTATTCCTTTTTCTTTATCAAAATAAGCCTGTAACAATTCTTTCTGTTGCGCTTCCGGCATTTTAAAATAGGTTTCGGCTGAAGCATCGGTCAATGCGGCGCCTATGCCGAAAAATGTTTGAAATGTTTTGTCCGGGTCAACGAATACACAAATTTGAGTCTCCATGGGCTGGCCAAGCTCTTTAAATTGCAGGGTGCTATCAGTTAAACTTAACCGGTAATTACCTGAATCAGCGGTTGTATACACGGCTACCTTCTTATCAACTACCGAAAAACTGGAAGCGGAGGCAGTTTCTCCCTTTTTATCATTTTCTTCCTTATTCCTTAAACAGGAAGAAAGCATACAAAAAACAAAGAAAGCGATCAATATTTTTTTCATAATAAGCAATTGTACCTGATGAAGAATCTGATATTATAGCAAAAAAATTTGTTCCCTCGTAGTTACCATACAAAAGTAGCTACACTTCCTGCCGGCAACCCCGGCGTAACCCATTTACTTTTAAATTTAATATTAAACGAGGTAGCCGAAGTTCCATCATTCAATACGATCAATACTTTTTTCTTATCCGGCGTCTCGAAAGCCACACTATATAAACTTCCGGAATTATTGCTGGCTACCCGTACGGAACCGGCGGGTACGAATTTGGAGGCATGCGCAATAATATAATAAGATACATTTTTTGTGACTGAGCTGCCAATGGTCAAAGCCCCTTTGCACTGAGTACAGCCTCCGTCTGTATGCGGACCAAAACCAGGGTCGTTGGCAAGATTCCATTCCAACGCATTACGGCTCCAGTTGCGCATAGATCCTATGATCACGTTTTTTAAATGCCATTTCAGATCACCTTCAAAACCACCTGTAGAGGAAGTCCATTGCTCGGTGAAATAAACTGACTTATCCGGATGTGCATTGTGAACAGTTGACAATGCACTGATATCACCTGCATATAAATGAAAGGCTGATCCGTCCACAAAGACTTTTGCTGCCGGATCATTTAAAATGGCCAATGGATATTCCGGCTTGTCGCAGTTATGATCATAAGTAATGATTTTAGTAGTAATACCTGATGCCTGGAAAGCGGGACCTAAATTGTTTTTAATAAAGTCTCTTTGCTGTTCAGCCGTCATGTATAAACTTGGATTATTGCCATCGTGCAGTGGTTCATTCTGTGGCGTAATAGCATCGATAGTGATTCCTTCGGCTTTCATCGCCTGTATATACTTTACAAAATACTGTGCATATTCATCATAGTATTGTGGTTGTAAACTTCCTCCTTTTGAGTTGCTGTTATCTTTCATCCAGACAGGAGGGCTCCATGGAGTTGCCAGTATCTTTATCTGTGGATTGATAGCTATTATGTCCTTCAACAAAGGAATAAGCCCTGTGCCTGTCCCCTTGTCGGGATCGAGGCTGAAATTTGCAAGAGTTGGATCCGTTTGACCTGCAGGCATATCATTGTAGGTATATACCGATGCACTAAGATCGGAGGCTCCAATACTGATACGCAGATAGCTTATGCCTATAGAATTGGATGCAGTTCCAAATAGCTGCGACAATAACGCCAATTTATCAGAACCAAGGTTATTAATAAGTGTTGCACTTCCGCTGGTCAATGTATAGCCAAAACCATCTACCGATTGGTAACGCTGCGTTGTATCCACGGTGATACTGGCAAATGCATTAGCAGCCGCACCAAAGCCGAGAACGGTTGATTGTTTTTGCAACAAAACACTTTGGTCTCCCTTCGTTAACCAATAATCTACTTCATTGGTTACGACAGGCGGCACTACCGGCGGTGGCGTGGTGTTACTATTTCCTTTCTTCGAACAATTTGACTGCACACTCATCAAACCTATGAAAGCCATTATCAAAACTCTATTTTGCATAAGATCGAATTTAAATTAAACAATACGTCACATTTTGATCAAAATATCTAATAGGTATTCTTATAAAGATTATCAAATCTTACTCCACCTGCTTTTTTCAATGGTATTTGCAAACCACCTGTTTGTTGTAACCAATTGAATAATTCACTTCTCATTTCAGTTCCGGTTTTCCGGTAAGTTGTATCCCTGACCAGGTTATTCATTTCATAAGGATCAGCCTGCAGGTCATACAATTCATTAATATCCCAAATACCGTTGTAATAAATGTATTTATACCGGGCGGTGCGAATGGCGAAAGTTGTAGGTGTTTGCGGAAAAGCCGCCTCCCAGTAATATTCATAAAATACTTTATCCCTCGACCATGTGGAAGACTTTTCTTTCAACAGGTCAGCAAAAGAATATCCCTGCATTTGCGAAGGCTTGTTAATACCAGCCAGTTCCAAAAAAGTAGGCGCCAGGTCAACGTTCATGATATTTTGTTCGATCACTGAATTGGCCCTGACCATACCCGGTGCCCATACTAACAACGGCACCCGCATTGATTCTTCATAAGCATGACGTTTGTCGATCAATCCATGTTCTCCAAAAGAAAAACCATTGTCACCCATATACACTACCATGGTATTGTTTTGCAAACCCTGCGATTTGATCCAATCGATCACCTTTTCTATACTTTCATCTACCGCCTGCAATGTTTCCAAATAACGACGATAAAATTCATCAAAGGGAATGGCGCCGTGGTACATGTAGTCCACACCATGCCAGCTGTAACGTTGATTGCGTACCCATTTGGGAATATCACGGAAGTTTACTTTCGTTTGTGGTGGCGTAACAATACCGTAGGATTTGCTGCTGTCTGTAGCTGTCAGGTACATCGATGGCGGGCAAACAATAGGTGTGTTTGCATATTTGCCTTCATGTCTTTTAGCCGGAGAAAATTCCGCGTGAACACCTTTGTGTGACAGGTATAGAAAAAATGGTTTGTTTTTGTTTCTTTCTTTCATCCATTGA
>JANOCH010000524.1:0-4166 GCA_031412015.1 Chitinophagaceae bacterium | reverse complement strand
TACAAATCCAAAACTGTCTCTGAGTTGTCTGTAAGTCGACACATAGAACTCGTAAGAACCTTCGCCACTTACTCTGCCGGCATGAAAAACTCCTAATATGTCTCTTGAAGGCTCTTTTGGGTTTTTCTCTAAAGTCCATTCTTCATTGTAATTCCGAACGTCTAATTGAGGCAGCAATATCCTGTTGCCGTTCTGGTCAACCAAATAGTATTGTTGGTTTATAAAACCTTGCTTGTCCTTAAACTGTGAAAGCAATATTCCGTTATTAGGAATTCTATAAATCCGTTTCCCTTTTTCGGTTACTGCTTCTTGTCCACACGCTTTGTTGAAGTGGATATGAATTTTTCCTTTATAGTTCTTGGGTATTAGAAATATTTCAGGCGGAACTTTATTGAACTGATACCATAGAAGTTGATAGGACGTAAAAACTAGTATTGGTGTCATTGTCCAGAGAATTTTCGTCTTTGTCCTATTGCTACTTGTCCATATGAAAATAACGCCTATAAGAAATGTCCATAAAGGAATCAAGTAGAAGTAAAGGAAAAAAGTTGCAAATGTTGAAACCGCTGCTCCGATTGTGACTAAGAATGCTCCTACAAGGAATAGTTTTTTTCTCATTAATGTTTTGGTGACTGGCACTTAATATTGCCCATAACGTGTGTATTTACGCTATTATGCGCTACGGGCAAAAGTAAATAAATTTATTCAAGGCATTCATTTTTAGGGAATTAATGAAAAATACGCTAATTGATCAGAGTAGCGTAAATCGTCCAGGACTTGGCGACGTTTGTTCGTAAGCTGGATATGTCGCTGCGTAGCGATATCAATGAGGACATATTCGCTAAGCCGCCAGATAGCCAAACCGCTTGTTTGGCGGTCGTTGCTTCTACTGCTTTTAGTTTGAAAAATATATACTTATCTTTAACGTAAGTATATGCCCCATGATTATATCGTTTGGAAATAAAGAATCGGAGAAAGTATGGTTGGGGGAAAGGGTTAAGAAATTACCTAACGAAGTTCAACAGATAGGTCGACGAAAATTAAGAATGCTGAACAACTCTCAAAACATTACGGATTTAACTATTCCACCGTCAAACAAGTTGGAAAAGCTGAAGGGCGGCCTTAAAGATTTTTATTCTATAAGAATCAACGATCAGTGGCGGATTATATTTAAATGGAATACAGGAAATGCCAGTGAAGTTGAAATTATAAATTACCATTAAATAGTTTTATGAAGCGTCTTAGAAACATACATCCCGGTGAAATCTTGCTGGAAGAGTTCCT
Organism: Chitinophagaceae bacterium; assembly: GCA_031412015.1. GTDB lineage: Bacteria > Bacteroidota > Bacteroidia > Chitinophagales > Chitinophagaceae > Terrimonas_B. The sequence continues at coordinate 2,882 of JANOCH010000524.1, read as the reverse complement.
TAAACCGATGCAGATCTCTGCATATCGTCTTTCAAAAGACACGGGTATTCCCCAGACAAGGGTATCAGCGATAATTAAAGGGACGAGAAGTGTCACGGCTGATACGGCCCTTAGGTTTGCCAGGTATTTTGGAACTACAGCAAAATTCTGGTTAGGTATTCAAGACGACTTTGATATAGAAGTGGGATCCAAAAACTTAAAGGTTCAATTGAATTCTATACCGAAGTTCTCTGGCAATGCTGCCTAAAGTCGACGTCCCAGCGGATGTGGCAAATTCCGTGTTATGTAATCCCCGACTGTTATTGGGGAAAGATTTGAAGATGAAAATACATTTTTGAGCCGGGCTTTGTTTGTCAGATTGATAGGTCGTCGGGTCCGTTATCTCAATCAGGATATACCCGTTAAGCCGCCATTTAGTCAAACCCCTTCGTATGTTGCTTACTCATTGAGCCTGTTTTCAATGTCCATTCGTTCATGAAGAATTCGGATTACTTCTATAATGTCATTCTCTATACGATAATATATGAGATGTGATTTGACTTTTGAGGCCCGGTAACCTTTTCTAACATGCTCCATGGATTTACCGGCGTTAACATTCTTGCAGATAAAATGAATTTCATCAAAAATCAGTTTATAGTAGCGGTCTGCCTGGTCGATAGACCATTTTTCGACAGTGTAAAGCCAGATTTCCTCCAGGTCAGAAACTGCTTTTTTAGTGATGACGTATGCCAGCGACTTCATTTAACCTTGCCGTGAAGTTTCTTTAAATGAGTTTTCGGATCAAAGTTTTTATAGACTTTACTTTTTTCACCTTGAAGCAATGCCTGGGAAAGCGTTTTCGTTTTTAATTCTTCTGCTTCTAAGAGTCTTAAAGCTGTTCTGATAACCTCACTCGCAGAATTATATTTGCCCGATGATATTTTAGCAGAAATAAAGTCTTCAAAATGTTCCCCTAACAAAATGGAAGTATTGCGGGCCATATCATTTATTTTTTATAAAAATACCAATAATTGGTATAAAGTAAAAGCCTTTTTTAACGTCAGGATTTTTCATTGACAAAACGTCCAACCACTCAGGTTAGCTTCAAATCATCTAACGGGCTGATGATCTTTAAAAGGTCCTTATTACTCGTATGCAGGTATCGAAGCGTTGTCTTAATGTCGGAATGCCCAAGCAACTTCTGTATTATCGTCACATCCATACCCCTGTCCACCAGATGAGTGGCAAAACTGTGACGCAACGCATGTATACTCCCCGGCTTGATTATTCCAGCCCGGGCTTTGGCCGCCTGTATCACCTCCTGCAAGCTGCGCATCGCATAGGCCGTGCCTTTTACACTGCCTTCAAACAGGAACCCTTTTTTCTCAGGTTTATATTGCAACGCGTATTCCCTGAGCATGACCAGCAATACAGGGCTGAGCGAAACTATCCTGTCCTTCTTCCCCTTTGCCTGCCGGATAAAGATCGACATTCGCTTGCTGTCGATATCATAGGTTTTCAACGAAACCACCTCGCTTACCCGCAAACCCGCGCTATAAGCGATCATCAGCATTACCTTGTGCTTCATGTTTTTTATGCCATTGATGATCGCCGCTATCTCATCCTGGTTAAACGTTTTGGGAAGGTCACTCGGCCGGTTGGGTCTTGGTATATCCCAGAAGAATTTTTCCCTGCGCAGTACCTGCTCGTAATAAAACTTCATGGCATTGATACGGCTGTGCACGGTGTTCTCCGTAAGTTTCAATTTTTCAAAACAATAAACAAGGTACCGGCGCAGGTGTTCGGGAGCTAATTCATCCGCCGGTATATTTTTAAGAGTTAGCAACAACTGCGTCATTTCGCTCAGGTAGGTCCTGATGGTCATTGGGCTGTAGGCCAGCAATATCAATTGTTGCCGCATCAACGGCAACACATGCGCATTTACCGGGTGTATCTTCCCGTTTAAAACCAAAGCACTACTTGTTTCTACCCTGGTGATCTTCCCGCCGGATCTGACTGGGGCCAGCGATCTGTTTTCTTTTTTCTGCTTTCGGTAATGTTCAATAAACTCCTTTTGGTCAACGGTAGCTTTCCCCTGCAAGGATGACAATAGTTTATTATAATTGTCCCTGCTTAAAGAAACCCACCAGGCTTTTGCGGCACGATCCCACCTGGCCCCGGCATGTTTCCTGATAGCCCCATTTATGGCTGGTTGACTATCAAAATAGATCCCGATACATTCCTTTCCGTTAATGGTAAGAGGCTTTAGACTGACAGTTATCATACCATAACTTACACAGGAATGCAGGCATCACTCACGTTTTTTCATCCTTTTAAATACGTTTTTTCCTAAGCTATTTCGAAGCGCATAACAAAACGCCAATCGATCATCGATATAAAAAAAGAGCTCCGGCCTCTTCGACCGCAACTCTTTTTTACAAACAAAATTAATATAGTTTAAAACCCTCGCTGCGTCGTGCCCCTTGGCTTTGGCAATTCTTTTCTTGGCAATTTTTCATCGCGCATCGCAGCATTATACACAAAAGACGCCACCACCACCGATATCTGCTGCAGATCGGCGGCTATCAGGTGACTGTAAGAATCCATATTGGTATGATGGGTGCGGGTATCGTACTCAATAGGATCCTGTATAAATTGGAAACCCGGCAATCCTACCGCGTCAAAAGATCCATGATCAGTACCACCGGTGTTGGATATCGTCACCGTTTTGGCGCCCATATCATGAAACGGCGTCAGCCATTGCGTAAAAATGTCTTTTACTTTTTCATTTCCCTGCAGATAGATGCCTCTTACTTTTCCTGTACCATTATCAATATTGAAATACGAAGAAAGCTTCGCATGTTCCGGTTTCAACTCCATTGTAGCCGGATCAGCGAAATGAT
>JANOCH010000523.1:0-7404 GCA_031412015.1 Chitinophagaceae bacterium | reverse complement strand
GACTGAAGAATAAAGACCTTTACATCGACACGGCTAGCTTATACGTGGTTTTGAAAAAAAAGTAGCCGCCTTTTTCAATAGTGGAGTGGCTCCGGCAACGGCCAGTACGGTTAACAAAGGCATCAGTGTAAGGAAAAAACGGTTGTGGTAATCATCGCATTGAAAGGCAATGGCCAGGGCAAAGAAGAATATCACTGAAAAAATAAATGCAAGAAGCGAAACCGGAAATATCCGTTTGATACTTCTGACTCCAATCAAAATGCATGCATAAATAAAAAAGAGGCTGATAAGCAGGTAAGCGTTATGCAAGCTTGAATAATACGGCCGCGTATTCAGAAAAAAATACTTTAACCGTGTCAGTGCCAATCCTGAAAAATGGGAAAAATTATGTGTGATGTAAAAGGATAACCGGTAAAGCTGGTTGGGATGATGCGACATTTCCAGTTGGCTATTGCTGATAGCTACAGGCATATCACAAATAATATTTTCCTCCAGGAAAGCTCTTTGCATATTCCAGTCGGGGGTAGTAGTAAATACTACCTGCACCACCCAGGCTAACAGGAAAAAAGCCAGGATTACCACCCCAAAGAAAAATATCTTCTGCCGCCTGGTCAGGTGAAAAAAGAGAAAGAACAAGACCGGGAAAACAAATAATATACCCAATGGCCTGCTGATAATTACCAATGCTAAAATTAAAGAAGTACTAACCACGAATGGCAGGTTCATTTTTTCAAATAACAGTAGCCGTGAAAAAAGTAACATCACAACGCTGTAGAAAATGCATTCCGTATATAGGAAAAGCGACCAGGCCTGGTAAGGCCAAAAGCTCAATAAAAAAAGGATCACCAGGAAAGCCGGTAGCCTGGTATTAAACACTTTCTTTAATGCTTTAAAAAAATAGAGATAGCTGGCCAGGTTGATGATCATTATAATAAATACCGCACCATGAAGACCGATTTTCATCGAGATACTCAGAGCGATAATAAGTATGGTAGACAAATAGAAGAGATACCGCCCTTGCGACAAATGCTGGTTTTGCATTATAAAATTGGCTTCGCTGATGTATTTCTCCGCCTCCATCTGGAAATAAAAACCAAATTTTCCAAATAACAACAACTCCGCCACTACCCACAGCGCTACCACAATCAAATAATCCCGATTTGAAAAAAATCTTTTGGTCATCACCTTTGGTCTTTTCCGGTTGTGTTTAAACCCATCAATAAAGCATTTTCTCTCTGTTTCCAAACCACATAAAGATTGGACTTAAATTAATAAATTCCAACTATTATTGAATTCACGGAAATATGATTTTGTAAAGTAAATTGCGGGCTCATACTAATTCCACTAATGGTAAAAGAAAAAGATTTCATCCCGGCCCTCACGGGGATACGGGCTATCTGCGCCTATTTCATTTTTTTCAAGCACCTGAATCCGTTTTCCTTGCCCGAAAACCCCAACTCATTTCTATTTATCAATCAGTTTTATACCTTTCTAACTTTCTTCTTTGTCCTGAGCGGATTTATTATCTGTCACAAGTTTTATGAAATTAATTCTTTAAAAAGGAAACATCTTTATAATTATTTTATCAACCGGTTTTCCAGGGTATTCCCGGTTTTATTTATACTTACTACTATTACTTTTTTATTGCAGTATCTAAAACAGACTGATGCCACTTCATCTATTATTACCAATTACTTTTTGAACATCACCTTATTAAAAGGGTTTTCGTCCGAGTATTACCTCACAGGCATTGGCCCGGGCTGGAGCTTAACCGTAGAAGAATTATTTTATTTTCTTTCACCCCTGCTATTTTTATTACTCAAAAAGAAATCAGCCTTGATCTATATCCTATTGACCGTCTACCTCGCAGGATTACTGCTTACGTTGTTATTTTCAGGCATTAATATCGGCGGCTTTTTTAGCAGCTTTCATTTCACCTTTTACTTTACATTTTTTGGAAGAGTATTCGAGTTTTTATGCGGCATTTACCTGGCGATGCTGGTAAAGGGAATATATAAAAATGCCTGGATAGAAAAAGCCGGTCGCGGATCGACCTATATCGGTGTCCTACTAATTTGTATTGCAGTAGGACTCCAATACCTTATTGCCGTACGTTTTAATGTCTTGCAGGGGTATGAGCACTGGTTAGGACTTTTTGTCAATAATATCATCATGCCTATAGGAATAACCATTTTGTTCTATGGTTTAATTTATCATAAAAGCCCGGTGCAATGGTTCCTCGGATCGGGTTTGATGGTTCAATTAGGCAACTCAACTTATTCTTTTTATTTATTGCATACCAGCTTTCTGCTTAGTTGGGTGAAAAAATATATCAGCCACAATCTTTTTATTGTATTTGTATCTATAATCCTTTTCTCCTTTCTGTTTTATAAACTCGTCGAGCAGCCGATCGCCCGGAAATTGAGAAAACAATTTACCCTGCGGTAAGAAAATTCATCAACTATTCTGCTTCTGCTACTATGGCTTTTTCAATGGATTGACCGGGTTTTGGTAAAAAAAAGGACCGCACAAATTGCGGTCCGTTATAGAAATTTTCTTTGGATCATTTATCGCATCAGGTACATTTTACCATATCCCTTATTGAAATATTTATCGGTTTCGTCTCCTTTAACCTTATACTTATCCAGGGATTTGCCATTCAAATTAGTGATCACCCGGTACAGGTAAATGCCATTGGCCAATTTTTGACCATACTGATCCGTGCCATCCCATTTAAACTCGGTTATATTCCGGCCTATATGCAACGGACCCAACTCATCCTTCGTGATCTCTCTTACAATCTTACCAGTAATGGTTAATACTTGTATGCGGATATTTTGAGGCACGTCACTTCCCGTAAGCGTAAATACAAAGGCGGTAGAAGTAGTAAACGGGTTAGGGTAATTGAGCATATTAGATATCATCGGCTTATTGATAACCATAAATGATACCTTATACTGCGCCCCGCCGGCAAAATTTCCGCTTCGGTCCTTACCTGTTACAATAAGCTCATACTCTCCATCCTCTAAGAAATATGGATTGAAACGTACACTGGCCGTATTTTCATCTATACCCTGACCCTGTTGCGCCGGTACAAACTGCAACGTGTCGTTGCTATTGTTAAAGTAGTATCGCCTGAGGTTGCCGTCAGGATACCTGACATTAACTGTTACAAGGCTTGTATCATCCAGCGCCATCCCTTTCAATTCATCGCTTAGCTTAACAAGTATATGAGGCTTGGAAGAAACTATGTCACGATTGAGAATATGTGTGCCATCAAATGTTACATCCATAACAGGACTCAGGCTGTCTGGTCTTACATATAAATTTTTAAACGCATAGTTATTAAACAGGTGCTCTTCCGGCTGATCATTGTCAGGGTTGAAGTTGATAAATACGGTATTCTGTCCAGCCAGTAATCTTGTGTCGATTGGCACATTCAGCTTAATGGTATCTCCGGCTATCAATGCTTTTTGTCTGCCATCATATACCACTTCCTCTTTATTGTCTTTATTGGTGACCGTTAGCCTTGCCCTTACGCTATCAAAATCGGCCTGGCTGATATTTTTAAAGGCGATACCAAAATTTACTTGCTCTCCAACCCCTACTGAATCTTTGGCATCCAGGTAAAGATTTGGAGCAATGGCCCCCTCCGGAACCGGATTGTAAGTCAGCATCCAATACCGCAATTGGTAGGGAGTATAATGCTGCAAATCGGCATTCTGCATTTTCAATCTTACATAGGGAAAATCATTGGCATTAATAGATGAAATATCACGATCCTGGTTATTTATGTCGACACCGGGTATCAATAAAGTTTCCGTTCCACCAGCATTTACGCCATATATATCAATAACCGGGGTATCACCTCCTGCTGCATCACTGGACCCTCTCCAATGTAACTGTTTCCAGCTTTTCGCAGGACCTATTTTAGGCGAAACGATATAACCGATTGAATCAGGCGTAACGCAGTTGGCCGACAACGTAATAGGATCAAACGTGCCGATACTTATGATAAACTCAGGCGCATGAGCCGACTGCATGTTTTTCTGATACACAAAACTGAAAGCCCTCATACGATTGACGGAATCAATATCCGTGAATCCCTGGTTCTTCAATTCGGTATACATGCTGTTTCCCACTCCATAGGTTCCTTCATCACCCAACCAGGCACTGGCATATTGATTAACAGCTCCGGACCGTGGAGTAAAGCGAACAACGACAAAGCTTCCGTCAGGAATACTATCTCTTAAGAATTTCCTGGCGGCGTTTCGCGATAATTGATTATTGCGGAATTCAAAATTGTATATTCTTGTAGGGGCACAACCCGGATATGCACTGCCGTAAAGCCCACTGGTAGGTGACACTACTTTGTTTTTCCAGGGCTTAAATGTATTCTTGTCAAAAACGTTAACTGTAAACCCAAAATCACAAATACTCCGGATATACGACGAATCATTGACGTTTACCAAAAGCTGCGACTCCTGGGTAATACCAGAACCCCATACTCCATTTGCCACGAATAGATTATTAACAACTGGCGTATAACTCCATGTCGAAGGCATCTCTAATTGCAATTTCGTTCGGTCCGATTTCAGATGCTGATAATAATGTGCCTGGGAAAATCCGGCTTCTCCATTGGCAATGTATTGGAAAGAAGAAGCATTCCATACCGGTAGGCCCGTCGTAGGTTTTACTGCTACCCTCCAATAGTAAACCATACTGTCGGCATATGTGATACCGGGATTGAATTCAAAAACACCACCGGCAGTTGTAATGGATTTAGCTATTTTAAAAGGTGAATTATATAACTCCGTAGTATCCATCTCCATCAAATATTCCTGCGATACTGCAAAAGGATCGGCGGAGGAAACGATCAATTTTGCATCTGGCTTATTGACAATGGAAAAATCGTAAGGATAAACAGGTTTGACATCTTCTTCTATAATATAAAACTCTTTGGTAACCGAGTTGTTCGATTCATAAAGTTCGTCCACGCCATTTCCATAGTCAACGGTTAACGTTATTTTGTTCAGCCCCCTGTCCCTGGTGGGAATAATAGCAATAGGAGGATAAGAGATCGAATCCAAATAGTTTGAAAAAACCAATGTATCCCGTCGTACCGAAAAATTGCCGTCAGGGAAAGTATGTTTTAATTCAACAATGATGGGTTTGTTAACAGCTTTCCCGATATTCATGAAACTGGCATCTACCTTAAACTCCCCGGATGATACATTAATAAAAGAAGGGGTTATTTTTATTAACGGCTCTTCAACAACATAATCCGGCTTGTCAAAATTGTAATATTTTATAGCCGGATCGCCATGAAGGGTAAATTGCTCACATTGAAAACGGGCATAAAAATCATTTTCCGTGGTTAGTCCAAAAACCTGGCGTATGGCATCGTCCATAATTTCACCCAGAGTTCCTCCATAGTGTGTTTTTGACATCGCCCTGTAATTGCGGCTATTATAAATATCCAGGTAATGAACAATTCCTAAATGGGTACTCGCCAAAAATGCGATCGAGCCCCTGTCTTTTGCCAGAACGAATTTCTCGGATATTGTTTCCTTTGTTGAAAAACGGGCCGTATTAAAGTTGTAAAAACTTCCGGCATTACATCCCATCACAATAAACACCGGGTATTTGCCCTGGTTGTCGTAGCTCTGCGGGTTATCAAGGTTAAATTCAAGTGTACTTGCGGATGAATGACCAAAATAAGTTAGAACACCGATGCCTTCTCTAAAAAGATTTTCCAGTCGTACACTCGCCACCTGTTGAACAGCCTCGGCTGAATTTTTAGTAAACGTATGCACGTTGGCCGCATAGGCTGTGTCTTCAATGATGGTCTTATGACCATTTAATGCTGCCAGCAAAATATCAGATGTATTATTATCACTTGCTCCTGTAACGTGCACTACATTCTTCATCCACGCCTTATCAGCAATCGTTGGAGAAGATACTGCCTGTAGCTGTTCGTATTGCCTTACTTTGTCAAGATAGTCGTTTACCTCTTCCTTGTTAATAGCCGATATCCGGCCAATAGGTGTAAGCGGAATAGAGCTGTTTCCTACAGCCGACAGCAATAGATCTGAAGCAGGATTACCAAAGGTGGGAACCAGGTCCAGCTTCGCCATATCAGGATCGTTCTCCTTAATACGAAACTGTGAATACATAACGCCCTTACCTATCAATAAAATATTCTTAAGCGGTGAAGGGTAGTTAACTCTTGCCCATTTGATAAAATTGCGAATCGCAAGAGGATGTTTTTTTATACCGAGACCAAACTGATCCTCGAGCTGATCAAACATATATACTTTGGCATTGTAACTACCACCCTGTGGGGAACTGCGGTAGGCCCGGTAATCTTCAACAGGGTCGCCTGCTCCCGACGCTGCCGTCAGTGCTTTATTTGAGATGATCAGGTAATCGCCCTGGTTAGCCGGTAAAGCGTAATTGACAAAATCGCGCTGTTGAAAAGAGCTAATAGTAGGTAAAAGGCTGACCGTTTGATGAATTAATATCAGCCGGCGTTTTGTCGCAGAAGGTGGCAGCGCGAACTTGGTCAATGCCAAATTTCCGATATTGCCGACATATCTCTTGTTATTTGTTATATCATATAAAATCGGGGGAATAGAAGCATGCGAAAAGTTAGAAATTTCCAGGTAGTTGCCAATAGCGGTAGGCTGCAGTTCAAAATAAAATGTACGCACCCCGTTGAAATTGAACTGCCGCGGGTAGACAATTTCGGCATGAGTTATAACCATCCTGTCACCTGGATTAGCGCACATATTAACGACTTCAATGCTGGCAGCTCCGTTACTGATACGTGAAACCGGCACAGGAATGCTGGACCTGGTGTAATCGTAATAATCCATTGCTCTTCCGTAGATAGAATCACCATTAAGTTTGACCTTAAAATATCTTGGATTCACCGCATTTCCCGCAGCGCTTACATTGACCACAGCATCAGGCGCCCCCGAACCTGTATATGGGACCAGGTTGGGTAAATTAACTGCCTTTGTTGCCCCGGTTGCAATATCCACAGAGGTCCAACCTTCACCATAATCGTAAGAGGAAGAATAAGTATAAGAAGAACCTACCAGTTCAGAACGACCCTGGTTGATCTTGTCCTTATAATAAAAGCCTGCAGTGTACATGAAAAATGGCTCTACCGGTAACGTGTTCCCGGTTACATTATTCGCACTCGTAATAAAACGCAAATTGCCGCCGGAAGGATTGACGGTAAGAAAAAATGCCGCGGAATCTGTTTGCAGGCTCCATTTATCAAGCAATTGATAATCCGGTTCGCGGTATAATGGCTTATCCGGTTTGCCGTCATTCATTTCTCCAAAAAACTCGATGTAACCGGTGCCACCCAATGGCGCACTTTGTACGGAAGTG